>JAQNCU010000267.1 GCA_029077775.1 Acidocella sp.
AACTCCTCGTCGGAGAGTTGCGCATCTGGCGGGATCAACCCGTTCTCGATGGCTTTTTCCTTCACGCGCTCGCGGTTGATCCCGGCGCCATCATCGGCCACTTCGAGCACAATCCGCCCGGAGCGGTGCAGGGCGTTAAGCCGCACCAGCCCCTCGGCCGGTTTGCCCCGCGCCACCCTTATGTCCGGTTTCTCCAACCCATGGTCGATGGCGTTACGGATCATGTGGGTCAACGGGTCGGCAATCCGCTCGATCACGGTTTTATCGACCTCGGTGCCCTCACCCTCGGTTACCAGACGAACCTGTTTGCCGGTTTGCGCCGCAACCTCGCGCACCAGACGAGGCATGCGCTGGAACACCGAGCGCACAGGCTGCGCGCGGATCGCCATCACGCTATCCTGGATTTCGCGAGTCAGATGCTCCAGCTCCTCCAGCGCCATCGCCACGCCGGAGGCCCGGTTAATACCCGCTTCCAGCACACGCTGGCTCAGCATCGCCTCGTTGATCACAAGCTCACCCACGAGGTCGATCATCCGGTCCACCCGGTCGAGATCGACGCGGATCGTCGCACTTACCGCCGCCGCAGCCTCGGCCTTTGCGGTAACGGGCTCGGCGGCTGGTTTGCGCGCGGGCTCGGGTGGTTGTCGCGCGGGCTCCGGCGGCGGCGGCGGTGCAACGTCCACCACCTCCTCATCCTCGGGCATCACGGGCGGGAAAAATTCAAATGAAAACCCGTTCGCACCGCTTATGGTGTCGCCCGGCTGCAAGGTCGGTTCCGAGGGCTCATCCGGCGCGGCACCGTTGGCCTGCGTAATCGCCAGCGCGCAGTCATCCTCGACAAACTCAAACACCTCGCGCAATGCCGCCTCGGTGCAGTCGGCATCCAACCGGATGCGCCAGGTCAGATACGCGCCCTCGGGCTCCATGGCGGCGAGGTCGGGCAATTCGCTGTCATCGAGCACGACACTCACGGGCCCCAGCCGCCCAAGTTCACGCAGGATGATCGCGGTCTCGTTCGCCTTGGCGTAGAGTGCCGCTTTGGGCGTGAATACGATATCCCATGCCGTGGGGCCGGGTGATTTCGCGGCGGCGGCGGCAGGCTTCACGGGTGCGGGCGCGGCGGCGGGCGCGTGCCCGGCCTGGTTGATCTGGCTGAACTCCGCCGCCAGGGCTGCTGTCCGCGCTTCATCCACCGCCCCGCCTTCACGGGCCGCACGGACCAGATCGGCCAGCACATCGGCGGCGCGCAATAACAGGTTCAGCACCGCCGGCCCCGGGTCGAGCTGCCCGGACCGTACAGAATCCAGCGCGGTTTCAAACACATGGGCAAAGCGCACCAGCGCGTCGAGCGCAAAAATCCCTGCCCCGCCTTTTATGGAGTGCACTGAGCGGAACACCGCATTGACCGTCTCAGAGTCTGCGGTGCCCTCTTCCATCATGATCAGCCCGGCTTCCAGCCCGGCCAATTGTTCTTCGCATTCCTGAAAAAACGTCTCGCGGATGGCCGCCATCGAATCCATGAAGCTCTCCTATGTCTCAGGCTGAAACGCGGCGAATGGCGTCCACCAGCTTCTCGGGATCGAACGGCTTGACGATCCATCCGGTGGCGCCCGCCTGCTTGGCGCGCATTTTTTTGTCGATATCGGTCTCGGTCGTCAGGACCAGAACCGGCATTGCGCGGTTTGTATCGTCACTGCGCACGGCTTCAATAAACCGAAATCCGTCCATCCGTGGCATATTGATGTCGGTCACGATCACGTCGGGGGATTCAGCGGCCAGAACCTCCAACCCGTGCACGCCATCCTCGGCCTGGACAACACGAAACCCGGCGGCCAGCAGTGAGTGGCGCAGCATGTCGCGCATGGCGCGCGAATCATCGACGGTCAGAATGGTAAGGCTCATGCCGCCTGCTCCTTGTAAAATGTCAACGATTCCGGTGCCGTACCCAGTGCCACCAACCCGGCGCGCAGATCATCGGAGCAATTCTCCAACGCCAACACCTGGTTATCCGTGGCCCAGGCCGCCCGGGCCGCTAGTAAAATCTGCAAACATTGCGCACCGACACGCTCGACATCGCCGCCATCGATCACCAGAGGGCTGCCGCGCCGATCGATAAACGACTCCAGCAGCGACGCCGCAGCAACCAGATCAAGAACCTTGGGAAGGCGCAGACTTTCTTCCATCATGTCTATGCTTGCACTCATGGCATTATCTTTCGGTTAAAAACCTGCGCCCGGTAAAACCCCGCGCGATGTTAATCCTGTCGCCGCCTGCGCCGAGTGGGCGGCAACAGGAAAGCCGCCGCCAAAACCCTGACTTAAAACTCGCCCCAATCCTCGGCACCCGCGCTGGCGGGCAAGGCTGGCCGTGCCACGGGGACAAATTTACCAACCGGTGCTGTGGCTTTACGGGGGGTCAGCGCCGGAGATTTCACGGGTGCTGACCGACGTGGGGGCGGCGCGGCCTCAACGGCCTGATGGCCGAGCTGAAACTGCCCGACAAGCCCCGCCAACGCTTCGGCCTCTCCCGCCAGGCTGTGGCTGGCGGCGGTGGATTCCTCAACCATCGCAGCATTTTGCTGGGTAACCTGGTCCATCTGGCTGACCGCGCTGTTTACCTCGCTCAAGCCGGTTGCCTGTTCCTGCGCTGAACCAGCAATATCGCTCACCAGCACATTCAGCCGGTTCACCTGTTCCACAATCCGGCCCAGCGCCCGGCCAGTTTCACCCACCAGCTTCACGCCGGTTTCCACCTGTTTGCCCGATTCAGAGATCAGCGCCTTGATCTCCTTGGCCGCATCGGCTGAGCGTTGGGCCAGGGCCCTCACCTCGGTTGCCACCACCGCAAAACCGCGCCCGGCATCGCCGGCCCGCGCGGCCTCAACCCCCGCATTCAGCGCCAACAAATTCGTCTGAAACGCGATCTCGTCGATCACGCCGATAATATTACCGATTTTCTTCGACGATTCCTCGATGCCCGACATTGCCTCCACGGTCTCACGCACCACCGCGCCAGAGGTCTCGGCATCGCCCTTGGCGGTGGTGACAACGTCGCGGGCCTCATTCGCGCCCTCGGCGGTTTTGCGTACGGTCGCGGTGATCTCCTCCAGCGCCGCGGCGGTCTCCTCCAGGCTCGCCGCCTGCTGCTCGGTCCGCCGCGCCAGATCGTCGGAAGCCTGGGTGATCTCCCCGGCCCCAGACCTGACACCCTGGGTGTTGCTGGCGATGGCCTGCATGGTTTCCTGAAGCGAGGCGACCGAGTTGTTAAAATCAACGCGCAATTTATCATAGGCGGCGGTGAACTCATCATTCAGGCGAAACATCAGGTCACCGGCGCTGAGCTTCTCAAGCCCCTTGGCGATCGAAGATACAACATGCGCCAATTGCTGGGCTGCCTGCGTGCTCGCCAGCTCGCGCGCCTGGCGCTCTGATTCAGCCTTGGCGGCCAATTCCTTCGCGGTCTCGGCAAGCTTTACCTGCTCCAACCCGGCGTCTTTAAACGTTTGCACGGCGCGCGCCATACTGCCGATTTCATCACCCCGATCGACATCCGGAACGTTCGCGCGCAAATCGCCACTCGCCAGCCGGGCCATGACCGATTGCAGCGCTACAATAGGTGTTGTGATAAAGTTGCGGACCAGGAAAATCCCCATGCCGATCACCAGGATCAACCCGCCGATTATGCCGCCATAGGTAACATAAATCGTGTCATTTGTGATGGTGGTGAGCGCAGCATTTTGTTTAACTTCATCGGCGATAAGCGTATTAACCTTGCCCGCGATCGAGTCCTCGATCGCGGGAAATTTCGCGGCACAATCATTTAAATATTCGGGCGCCACAGCGGCTACCTCGGCCGACGTCGTGGCGACCATGCCGTCGGCGGTTGATTTCGCGCATTGATTGTCTATCAAATCCAGCGCGCCTGCCTTCGATAGTCGGATTTCGTCGGCGTACGCGGGCAAAGCCGTAGCCGCGGCGTCAAATTCATTCGTTAGCTTTACTGTATCAGCGTCCGCCTCCGCCTTTGCGGCCGCAATCGCCGTTGGGTCGGTGTTAAGCTGCAATTCACCCAAATCGGCAAGCACAGCCACAAAGTCCCGATTGGCCCGTGTGATGTGAATGGCCCCCTGGACGTCGCCTTTTAACAACTGGCTATATCCGTTATCGATCGCGCGCATCTGCGAGGTTGCGTAATACGCGACCCCGATCACGAACACGCCAAACACGCCCATAATCGAGATCAATTTGTACATGATCGGCATATTCTTCACAGCGACAACCTTTCCTGAGTTCATGCATTCCACGCGCCGGAGCGATCCGCGCGACAAAACGTCTCAGAAGTATGGCGGTGACTGTTTAATGCTTGGTATAGTCTCAGAGTTTAAACCAGGAATGCTGCAATGTGCCATCAGAACAGAGGCATCTCGCGGCCCGCGCTCTATAAAGATGTCCCGAGGTTGATCCAGGTCCCTGGCCGGTCAGTCCCCGGCGGCGGCGATCAGGCAAGCCTCCGGCACCTCACCCAGCGCCACGCCAATCAGCACCAGCACCGGGCCGCTGACCTTTGCCGCCGCCACCATCCCCGGCAGTCG
>JAQNCU010000268.1 GCA_029077775.1 Acidocella sp.
GTCGGCGATGGTGCCCGCTGGTAGATATACCGTGATGCGATGCGGCATGGCGCATTCCAGCCGCAGGCCCAAGCCGTGTTCGCGGGTGGTGAGAACCGTGCCTGTGCTGACCGGGCCGGGTGTGTGCGAACCGGCGATGGCGATGTCGGTGGCGCGGATGGCGGCGTGGTGGTCGGCCTCCGGCCAGATATTCTCAAACCCGAGAAGCTGCGCGGCGGCGACGCTGATGGGGGCGGCAAACACCGCGCGTGGGGTGCCTTGCTGAATGACCCGGCCCTCCGCGAGCAGCACCAGCCAATCGGCCATCTGGGCGATGGCGGGGTCGTGGGTGGCGGCGAGGCTGGGCACAGCGCGGGCGGTGATGGTGGCGACCAGCCAGTCGAGCGTGGCCTGCCGGGTGGTGGCATCGAGCGCGGCGGAGGGTTCGTCGAGCAATAAAAGCTGAGGATCGCGGGCGAGGGCGCGGGCCAGGGCGACGCGCTGGGCCTCGCCGCCCGAGAGTGTGGGCGCGGGACGGGTGGCGAGGCTGGCCAGCCCCAGCGTGTCGAGCAAGGCGGCGGCGCGGGTGAAACGGTCCCGCCCGCGCAGCGGGTAGGCGACGTTTTCCAGCACGGTAAGATGGGGGAACAAAGCGGTGTTCTGCGGCAGATAGCCGATGTTCCGGGCCTCGGGCGGCGCGCCGTTGCCGGGTGTGCCCGCCGCCGGGATAAGCCCGGCCAAGGCTTTCAGGAGAGATGTTTTGCCCGCACCTGAGCGGCCGAGCAAAGCCGTGAAGCCGTGAATGTCGAAGCTGGCGTGCAGGGTGATGGGCGCGTGCAGGCGGTAATCGACCGGACAGATTTTCACGGGCGGCGGCGCGCGCGCAACCCGAGCCAGAGGGGCAGCGGCAGGGTGGCGAGGAGGAACAGAGCGAGCAGCGGGAATACCGATTGGACGCCGAGATCCTGGACATCCGTCCAGAGCTGAACGGGCATGCCGGCGGGGTAATAGGCGATGATCAGCACGATGCCGAATTCCCCCAAGGCGCGCACCCAGCAGAGCGCCAAGGCGCTGGCCAGGCCGCGCTGGGCGAGCGGCAGTGTGGTGCGGAAAAACACCTGCGCCGGGCTGTCCCCCAGGCTGCGCGCGACATGCTCATAGGTTTCCGGCACGGTGGTCAGGGCGGCGCGGGCGGCGATGATATAGGTGGGCAAAGCGGCGTAAACGGCAGCGAGGATGAAGGCGGCGGGGCTGTTGGTGAGGGCGATACCGAGACGCGAGATGGCGGCGCCGATGGGCGCGGCGGGGCCGTAAAACGACGCCAGCAACAGGCCGAGAGCAAGAGTCGGCATGAGCATGGGGATCAACACCAGAGCCTCCGCCACGGCGCTGATCCGCCCTGGGGTGCGCGCCAGGTAGAGCGCCATGGGGGTGCCGACCACGGCAATGAGCGCCACCGCGATGCCGCCGCCGAGCAGCGAGGTGGCGACGGCGCGCAGATCTCCGGGGGCGAGGCTTTGCCCCCGCCAGTTGCCGCCAGCGATCAGCGCCCATAACGGGGCGCTGAGAAACGCGAGGACGAGCAGCAGCAATGTTGTGCGCGTGATGTTCGGGCCGTTTTTCAGACGCCTGGCCCCTGGCCCGGGGCATAGCCGTATTGGGCGAAGATTTTCTGCCCCGCCTTGCTGTTCAGGAATGCCACGAAGGCCCGCGCCGCCGCCGGGTTCGGAGCGTTTTTCAGGGCGGTGGCATAGAAGACCAGCGGGCTCGGGTGGGTGATTTTTGTGGTCCCGCCCGTAGTCGTGGTCAGGCTCGCCTGTTTGTACCAGGAGGCCGCCATGGCCGGGCTACCGAGGTTGATTTCGGGTGGCAGCACGATGAAAGGTAGATGCTGTGAGCGCACCGCGCTCTCATACCCCAAACTGGCGTCGATCTCGCCATCTTGCAGGCGGGAGAGCAGCGAGGGCTCGGTGAAGATCTGGGCCGGGTTATTCGTCCCCCCGGCGATGTGGTGGGCGAAGCCGGGAATGTGGTAAAATTTACCGGCGAGTTGGAGCGTGTAGAGGACATATTGGCCCTGGGGGTCGGTTTTTGGGTCGGTCCGGCCAAAGCGCAAACCGGGGTGTTCAAGGATTTTTGTCCAGTCCGCCCCGTGTGCGGCGGCGAATGACGCGGCGAAGGGTGATTTGGGTCCATAAGCAAGGACCATCGAGGTGCCCGCGATGGGGGTGGCGCCGGATGAGAGTGAGGCAGCCTCAACCACCTTGATGGGTGCTGCGGAGACCGAGATGAAGACATCCGGGTTGATCGATTTGGCGGTGATAAGGTGGGCGAGCGCCATGGCCGCCTGGCCCATGGGGTGGACGATGATGCCGGTTTTGGCGGTGAAGGCCGGTGCGAGGCCGCGATCCATCACCACGCCCATGGACCCCGCGAAGGCAACCGTGATGGCGCTGTCGGCTTGGGCCGGGGCGATGGATGTGGCTGCCAGGAATAAAGCAACCGCGATCGGCATAAGACGGTTTGTGGTGCGCATGGGGTTCCTCGATATGTTTTACTAGCGATATCGCTGCGTAGCCATATCGTCAATCCGTGGGGTTCATGCTTCGCTGGGATTATGGGGACAGATGTGGCGCAGACTGGGCTGGAGATGCGGGTGCGTTTATTGTCAGGCCATGTGGTGATCATGGGGCCGGGGCGGGCGGATTTGCTGATGCATATTGCGCAGACAGGTTCGATCGCGGCGGCGGGACGGCAGATGGGGATGAGCTATAAGCGCGCCTGGGCGCTGGTGGAGGCGATGAATGCCGGGTTTGAGGGGCCGTTGGTGGCGGCGACCAAGGGCGGGGCGGGCGGCGGTGGCGCGCATCTGACGGCGCTGGGGGCGCGCGTGCTGGCGGCGTATCGCGGGTTCGAGGCGCAGGCGATGTTGGCCGGGAAATGTTTTTTGGACGAGCTTGGTGCTGCTTTGGCGGTTCCGCCCGGCACGAAACCCGGTTAGGGTTATGTGACATGATAAGAGATCTGCCAAATATTCTGACCTTGTCGCGGATTGCGGCCATCCCGGTGCTCGTGTTGCTGGTCGCCCTGGGCGCTGCCTGGGCAGATTTTTTCGCCTCCCTGGTGTTTCTCGCGGCGGCGATTACGGATTATCTGGATGGGCGGCTTGCGCGTGAACGGTTGCAGCTTTCGGATTTTGGCCGGATGCTGGACCCGATTGCGGATAAATTGCTGATCGGGGCGACATTGATGGCGCTGGTCGGGTTCGGGCATCTGCCGGGTTGGGGGATTTATCCGGCGATCGTGATTATGTTGCGGGAAATTCTGGTGAGCGGCATGCGCGAATATCTGGCCGAGATCCGCATCGGCCTGCCGGTCACGAAGCTCGCGAAATGGAAGACCGGGGTGCAGATGGTGGCGTTGGGCTTGCTGCTGCTGGGCGGCGGCGGCGCGCGGGTGATCGGGCTGGGGTTTTTGCCGATGGCCTGGATCGGCGGCACCCTGTTATGGGCGGCGGCGGTGCTGACACTGGTTACGGGCTGGGATTATCTGAATGCCGGGCTGCGGCATGTGACCACGCCGCGGCCGTCGATCTGATATTTGCGAATGCGTGCTATTGGCGTCATTGGCTGGTCGGGGAGCGGCAAGACGACGCTGGTGACGGCGTTGATCGCACATTTCAGGCTTGTGGGGGTGAGCGTTTCGACTGTGAAGCACGCGCATCATACGCTGACATTCGATACCCCGGGGAAGGATAGTTTCCGCCACGCGCAGGCGGGTGCCGAGGAGGTTTTGCTCGCATCGCGCAACGGCTTCGCGCTGTTCTCCGCCGCCGGGGAGGACAGGCTGGATGCGTTGCTCGCACGGCTGGCGCCGGTCGATCTCGTGATCGTCGAGGGCTTCAAGAGCTATGACATGCCGAAGTTGGAGGTGTATCGGCCCGCACTCGGTCAGCCGCCTTTATGGCCAGAGATGGCGGTCGCTGCGGTGGTGTCCGACGCGGCTCTGCCTGGTTGCCCGGTGCCCGTGCTGGATATTTCAGCGGTGGCCACGGTGGCGGATTTCATCATTCGGCTGGTTGGGGTAGACCAACCAGATCGCGCAAGTTGCTAGAGCGCCAGGGGATAAAAATGTTACGAATTTGGATCATGTGTGGGTTGGTTTTGGCGTTGTCCGGTTGTGCGAGCGCGCGGCAATATGCAAGCGATACGCTGTGGCCATTCGGCAATCCGGGCGCGCAGGCGGGGACCAGCGAGACGGCGCGCCGTGCCTTGGGTGAGACCGCGACGGAAAGGCCGATCAGCCCGCAGGCGGGCGATGTGTGGCCCGGACCCGCCAAGCCGATCCCGACGCTGGCGGAGATCCAGAAATCCGACAACACGCCTTTGGGGCAGGAGTTTACGCCGTCTTTGCCATCGCCCTATCCGCCCGGTGATACGGCCCGATGAAGATTTTGTACTTCGCGTGGCTGCGCGAGATGATCGGCACAAGCGAGGAGGAACTGGCCCTGCCGGAGAGTTTGGCCAATGTTGGGGATCTGATGGCGTGGCTGGCGGGCCAGAGCCCTCGCCATGCGGCCGCCTTCGCCCAGGC
>JAQNCU010000269.1 GCA_029077775.1 Acidocella sp.
GGGAGGGATGGAAGAGCCCGCAAACCAACCCCCCTGCCTTACCCGCCTGATCCGCGCCAGCCATATCGGTGCCGATGCCCAGACCCAGACCGTGCGCGCGACCGAGGCCGAATGCATGGCGCTGGCCCGGCTGTGCGGGCTGGAGGCGATTGCGCGCCTGCGCGGCGACTTCATCCTGCGCCATGAAGGCGGCGGGCTCATCGGCGCCACTCTTTCCATGCAGGCCGCCATCACCCAGCGTTGCGTGGTCAGCCTGGAGCCGTTCGCGGCCACAATCCATGAAACCGGCCGTCTGCGCTTTGTGCCGGAACGGCTGATGGCCGCGCATGAGCCCGAAGCATTGGATGCCGAGACGCTGGAAAGCCCCGACGACATTCCCTTTGCCGGTGACATGATAGATTTGGGCGCAGCGCTGGCCGAACAACTGGCACTCGTACTCGACCCCTATCCACGCAAACCCGGTGCCGAACTGCCCGCCCCATCGCAGGATGCTGTAGAAACCCCGTTCGCGCTGTTGAAATTCCGCAAAGACAAGCCGGACCCGGCATGAACGCCATTTTGGTCTATCCCTTGCGACCCGAGCGCGCCTCTGCTACGCCGCGCCTCTGATCATCATATTGACTATTTTTTAAGGTAGCTTTTGTCATGGCCGTTCCAAAACGTAAAACCTCCCCCTCGCGCGCCGGTATGCGCCGCAGCCATTTGGCCCTGCGCGCTGAAGCCCACGCCGAATGCGGTAATTGCGGTGAACTGAAGCGCCCTCACCATGTGTGCAGCCATTGCGGCCATTATGATAATCGCGAGGTTGTTCCTTCGGGCAAAACCTCAAAGGGCGTCGTCCGCGTCTGAGGCGATGGCTCCGGGTACCCAAGGAAATGGGGGCCGGGTTCTAAATATGTCGATCGTCATGCCCGGTATGTCACGATGAGTCCCTGTCATATATTGGCGGTGGATGCCATGGGTGGAGATGCCGCGCCGGAGGCGATAATCGCCGGGTTGGAAATCGCGGCTGAACGCCAGCCCTTGGCGCGATTTTTAATTTTTGGCGACGAAGCGCGCATCGCACCGCTGCTGGCAAAGACCAAGCGGCTGAAAAACCAAAGTACATTGCGCCATGCCGGAGATGTCGTGACCGGCGATATGAGGCCCACGGCGGCGCTGCGGCTGCGGGATTCCTCGATGCGCCGGGCGATCGATGCGGTGCTGAATGACGAGGCCGCCGGGGTGATCTCCGCCGGCAATACCGGCGCGCTGCTCGCCCTTTCAAAAATCGTCCTTAAAACCCTGAAAGGCATAGACCGCCCGGCCATGGCGGCCATCGGCCCGTCGGCCAAGGGCGATGTCGTGATGCTCGATCTTGGTTTGAACGTGGTGTATGACGCGCGCAACCTCGTGGAATTCGCGCTTATGGGTGAGATTTTCGCGCGCATCGTGCTCGGCCTGCCGCGCCCGAGTTTCGGCCTGCTCAATATCGGGTCTGAGGAAGGCAAAGGCGATGAAATCCTGCGCGCCGCCGCGGCATCGTTGCGCGAAAGCCCGATCGGCGGCCAGTTTTATGGCTTTATTGAAGGCCATGACATCGCCGCCGGAACGGTCGATGTGGTGGTCACAGACGGGTTCACCGGCAATGTCGCTCTGAAAACCGGCGAGGGCGCCCTTAAACTGGTGGGTGACCTGCTCAAACGTGTGTTCAATTCCGGCCCGCTGGCCAAGGCCGGCTATGTTCTGGCGCGCGGCGGGCTGAAACGCCTGCGCGAATGGCTGGACCCGCGCCGCTATAACGGGGCCATGCTTTTGGGCCTCAACGGCGTGGTGGTAAAATCCCATGGCGGGACCGATGCCGAGGGCTTTGCCCATGCCGTGGATGTGGCGTTGGACATGATCTCGAATGATTTCAACAGCCGCATCGCCGAAGGGCTGGCGGCAATGGACAGCGCCATCCTCTCGGCGATTCCAGGCGATACGTCTGAGGCTTCCACCCATGGCTGACAGCGTGCAGCGCGCGGTGCTCACCGGCATTGGCGGCTATCTGCCGGAGACCGTGGTGACCAATGACGAGATGTCCCGGCGCGTGGATACCTCGGATCAATGGATCGTCGAGCGCACGGGCATTCGCCAGCGGCATTTTGCCGCCGCGCATGAGAGTGCGTCGTTCATGGGTGCCAGTGCTGCCCGCGCGGCACTCGCCATGGCCGGTCTGCCCGCCGAGTCTGTCGGTGCGATCATACTGGCCACCTCCACGCCGGATCAGGCATTTCCCGCGACCGCCGTGCATGTCCAGGCGGCTTTGGGGGCCGTCAACGCATTCGCCTTCGACCTTGCGGCGGCGTGCTCGGGGTTCATTTATGGCCTGTCGGTGGCCGATGCGATGATCCGCGCCGGGCAGGTTCAGCATGTGCTGGTGATCGGCGCCGAGGTTTATTCCCGGATTTTGGATTTCTCTGATCGCGGCACCTGTGTGTTGTTTGGCGATGGTGCGGGTGCTGTTTTGCTGTCATCGCGCCATGTCAGCGTCGATGGCCCCGGTGTGCTCTCCACCCATCTGCATGCCGATGGCAGGCTTGCGGATATCCTGTACGTTGATGGCGCGGTGGGCAGGCCGGAGGCCAGCGGCTTTCTGCGCATGAACGGGCGGGAGGTGTTCCGCCACGCCGTGACCTTGCTGGCCGCTGCCGTGTCTGAGGCGCTGGCCGCCAATAACCTCACAGCGCAGGATGTCGACTGGCTGGTCCCGCATCAAGCCAACCGGCGGATCATCGATGGTGTCGGTCGAAAGCTCGGCCTGCCACCTGACCGTGTGGTGGTTACGGTCGATGCCCATGCCAATACATCCGCGGCCAGCATTCCGCTGGCGTTGGCGCAAGCCATGGCTGATGGACGGATCAAGCCGGGTGCGCTCGTGCTGCTTGAGGCTTTGGGTGGCGGCCTCACCTGGGGTTCCGCCCTGCTGCGCATCTGATTGATTTTTCGAGAAAATGCCCGAAATATCGTTCATGACAGTATTTCTGTAGTTTTTTGACGCCATTCCGGCCTTTAAAAGCGAAGGTGTTATTGACCGGGCAAATTCGCATGCTAATCTTGTAAAATGAACACATTGACCCGGGCACAACTGACCGAGGCGATCTACGCCACTGTCGGCCTGTCACGCAACGAATCGGCGGATCTGCTGGAGTCGATGCTGGATCGTGTGGCGGAGGCCCTGACCGAAGGCAAATCCGTCAAAATCAGCGGGTTCGGTACATTTTCTGTACGTCAAAAGGGGCGCCGAATCGGCCGTAACCCAAAAACCGGCGTCGAGGTTCCCATTTTGCCGCGCCGCGTCCTCGTGTTTCGCCCCAGCCAGATGTTACGCGATGCGGTAAATGCGCCCTCCGGCAGCCCGCCGATTGGCTGATTGATGATTGATTGCTCGTATGGTGGATGAAGACGGCCCTTTTATTGGCGCTGCGCCACATGATCTGCCCGCTGATACAATCCGCGTAAGGCCCCGCAAAACCGCTGATGCCTTTCGTACAATCAGTGAGGTCGCCGACGAACTTCATGTTCCACAGCATGTTTTGCGGTTCTGGGAAACCAAATTCCCCCAGGTCAGGCCGCTGAAGCGTGGTGGCGGACGGCGTTATTACCGGCCCGAGGATGTGGTGCTGCTGCGCCGGGTTGCCGACCTGCTTTATACCCAGGGCTACACCATCAAGGGCGTGCAGCGTCTGCTGCGTGAAGGTGGCGGCGCGCTGCTTGAGAATATTCCGCCGGCCTCGGCTGAGGAACAGCGAGAGGCAGCAGCGGAGCGTAGTGTTCCCCCCGCCGAAGCTGCCGCCGCGCCGCGCCGCCAGGCAATGCCGCCTGTGACACCGCAATTGCCGATGCCCGGCCTGTTGCCAGACCTAGCTTTGGCGCCTGTCCCGCCGCCGGGTCGCCCGACGGCACCCCGCACCCAGGGTCTTGCCCACGCCCCAGCCAGTTCCCAGGCGGACGCATCGCGCCTGCGCGGGCTGTTGACCGAAACATTACAGGCGTTGGAGGAATTGCGCCGGATGATTGGCTGAGCTGCCATGAGGATGCCTGGCTCGTTCCTCCCCTTGGCCTTGGGCGTCATAGTTGCTACAGCCCTGCACATGGCCGGAGCGTAGCGCAGCCTGGTAGCGCATCAGTCTGGGGGACTGGGGGTCGTGGGTTCGAATCCCGCCGCTCCGACCATTATTTCCGCCCCTGAATCCTGTCCCCACGGAAATTTGCCTGCATCCCGCTGAATTCGGGCTTGCGCAAATATCAGGGCGGGATATCCAGCATCTTCCTTTGACAAGGCTGGAATCGAAACATGTACGCGGTGGCTGGCGGGTTGGCCCTTGAACTGCGCGGTCTGACCAAATCCTTTGGCCGGAAAATCGTCGAAGACCTCGATCTCTCGATCTATCCCGGTGAATTTTACGCCTTGCTTGGCCCCAACGGTGCGGGAAAAACCACCACTTTGCGCATGATCGCGGGGTTGATGCGCCCGGATGCCGGGCGGATAAATGTGTTCGGGCATGATGTGTTGGCCGACCCGCTGG
>JAQNCU010000270.1 GCA_029077775.1 Acidocella sp.
GGCCCGTTGATCTGCGCAATCGCGGCGGGCAATGCGGCGATCGTAAAGCCGTCGGAATTATCGCCCGCCTGCACCGACGTACTGGGACGAATTATCGCCGAGGTGTTCGTGCCCGCCGAGGTCGCGTTTTTCGCGGGCGGGCCGGATGTGTCCACGGCACTTCTGGACCTGCCCTTCGACCATATTTTTTTCACGGGCAGCCCGGCCATCGGCAAAATTGTGATGGCGGCGGCGGCGAAGCATCTGGCCTCGGTCACGCTGGAGCTTGGGGGCAAGAGCCCGGTGATCGTCGATGAGACCGCGAATGTAAAAAAAGCCGCGCGCAGCATTATGTGGGGCAAGTTTTTAAATTGCGGGCAGACCTGTATCGCGCCCGATTATCTGTTCGTGCACGAGAAAATTCTGCCCGTCTTCATGGCCGAGGCGAAAGCGGCGATTGCGGATATGTTCGGCGCGGATGCGAAGGCCAGCCCGGATTATTGCCGGATCATCAACGGGCGGCATTTCGCGCGGGTGGCGCGGCTGCTCGATGACGCAACCAGCCATGGCGCGCGCCAGGCGGTGGGTAGCCTGCGCGATGAGGCGGAGACTTTCATCGGCCCCACGTTGCTGACCGATGTGGATATGAACAGTGCCGTGATGCAGGAGGAGATTTTCGGCCCCTTGCTCCCGATTGTCAGTTATCGTGATCTGGGCAAGGCGATTGGGTATATCAACGATAATCCGAAGCCCCTGGCGCTTTATGTGTATGCGGGCGACCAAAAGCAGATCGACCGTGTGTTGCAGGAGACATCATCGGGCGGGGCGTGTGTTAATATGTCGATGTTGCATTTCTCGCATAATAATTTGCCGTTTGGTGGCGTGAATAATAGCGGCGTGGGGTCCTCGCACGGGGTGTATGGGTTCCGCGCCTTCTCGCATGAGCGGGCGGTGCTGCGTGACAAAATGAGCGTGATCCCCATGCTGTATCCGCCCTATACCCGGCGGGTGCGCCAGATGATCAAAATGACGATGACGTATTTCACCTGAGTATATGGTGACGACATCGTCTTTGCCCGAGATCATCGCCGTGCCGTTGCGCCATGCGCTGGTGCGGTTGGAGCCATTATCTGTGGCGCATCATGACGGGCTGGTGGCGGCGGTGCGCGATGGGGAGATGTGGCGGCTATGGTACACGAGCGTACCATCTCCGGAGGGCATGGCAACCGAGATCGCGCGGCGGCTGAAGCTGGCGGCAGACGGCATGATGGCGCCGTTCGCGGTGCTGGATGGCGCCGGGCGGGTTGTCGGCATGACGAATTATATGAACATCGACACCGCGAACCGGCGTGTTGAAATCGGTTCCACCTGGTATGCGCGGGTGGTCCACAAAACCGGGCTGAACACCGCGGCTAAATGGCTGCTGCTGGGCCATGCGTTCGAGGAATTGGGTTGCGTGGCGGTGGAATTCCGCACGCATTTTTTCAACCATCAGAGCCGCCGGGCGATTGAGCGGCTGGGGGCGAAGCTGGATGGCATTTTGCGCTGCCATACGCGCGGGCCCAATGGCGAGATGCGGGATACCTGTGTGTACAGCATCATCGCGCCGGAATGGCCCGCCGTGCGCACGCATCTGGCCTGGCAGTTGGAAAAGCCGCGATAAAGCTGGGTTGCGGGGCGATGGTTCCCGTGGCTGAATGGGGGCATGGTCAAGCTCGATAAAATTTATACGCGCGGTGGTGATGGCGGAGAGACTTCGCTTGGTAATGGTGCGCGGGTGGCGAAATCTGCCGCGCGGGTAGCGGCTTACGGCGATGTGGATGAGGCCAATGCGGTGCTCGGGATTGTCCGGCTGCATATGAGTGGTGCCGATGATGCGATGCTGGCGCGTATCCAGAATGATTTGTTCGATGTCGGCGCCGATTTATGCGTGCCGATCGAGGATGCGCCGGAATACCCGCCTCTGCGCGTGGTGGCCGGCCAGGTGGAATGGCTGGAAGCGCAGATCGACCGGATGAACGGGGATCTGGCCCCGCTCGCCTCGTTCATTCTGCCCGGCGGCAGCCCGGCTTGCGCGTTTTTGCACCAGGCGCGCACGGTGGTCCGCCGGGCTGAACGGATGGTGGTGGCGTTGCTGGCTGAGCCGGAGGAGCGGGTGAACAGGGTGGTGCTGGCCTATCTCAACCGGTTATCGGATTTTTTGTTCGTGATGTCGCGTTACGTGAACGACAAGGGTGCTGGGGATGTTTTATGGGTGCCAGGCGCGTCGAGGTAGCCATAAATTTTTTACTCCAAGCAAACTATTTTTCTTGTCAGGCATATCGGGACCGCATAAACACATCACCACAAAGAAATAAATATGACTGACAGGAAGTATTTGTCGGCCATAAACAGGGGTTAATGCGGGTCTTCGGCGGTGTTGTATAAACCGCGGGAGAGTTTGATGCCGGAGCTGCGCAGGGATAGTTTGTCGTTTTTTGAGGCTTTGGGGCAGTCTGTTGCAAATGTCTCGCCGACATTAACGCCCGCTTTGGCGGTTGCGGTGGTGGCGGGGATGGCGGGTAGCGCCTCCTGGCTGGTTTATGTGCTGGCGACCATCGCGCTGGTGATCGTGGCGCTGAACATTGGTAAGCTGGCCGGGCGCATCCCCGCTGCCGGATCGTTCTTTATTTATGTCTCGCGCAGCCTCGGGCCATCTTATGGGATGCTGGCGGGGTGGGCGATGCTGGCCGCGTATATCTTCACCGCAATGGCGCTGACGGTTGCGACGTCATTATTCGTCAAGACGTTTTTCGCCTCGCTCGGCATCACGCTCGCCATTCCCAATGCGCTGATTTATTTGATCATCACGGTCGGATTGTGGCTGTTCGCAAGCCGGGATATTCGCATTTCCTCGCGCGTCGGGCTGACGCTGGAGGCGATCTCGGTGTGCATCATCCTGGCGGTGGTGGTGGTCACCCTGGCGCATTTCGGGTTCACGCCGGATATGAAACAGGTGACGTTGCAGGGGGCGAATTTCGGGAGCATCGCGCAGGCGATCGTGTTCGCGATTTTCTCGTTTGTCGGGTTTGAAAGCTCGGCCTCGTTGGGCAAGGAAACCCGCAACCCGAAAGTGTTGATCCCGCGCGCGATCATATGGACCGCGATCTCATCCGGTATTTTCTTCATCGTGACCACCTATGTCGTAACGCAAGGTTTCGGCGATGATGCGGCCAAGCTGGGTGCCAGCGCCGCACCGCTTGCCGATATCACCAATGCGGTTGGCCGCTGGATGACCGCACCGGTGTATTTCGGGGCGACCATCAGCTCATTTGCCTGCGCGCTGGCCTCGTTGAACGCCTTTAGCCGGATGTTGTTCTCGCTCGGGCGGTACCAGTTTGTGCATAGCTCCATGGGTGTTGTGCATGAGAAACGGCGCACGCCGATGATCGCCATCAGCGTAGGGGCGGTGCTGAATGTCGCGGTATGCGCCGCGTTCGCCGGGCAGAGCGAGACCAACACCTTCGGCTGGTACGGCACGCTCGCTTCGTTCGGGTTCATCATCGTGTACTTTTTGTGTTCAGTGGCCGCCCCGGTTTTGTTAAAACGCAGCGGCGAATTGACGATGCTTGTAATGGTAACGGGCGGGTTGGGCTCGCTTTTCATGCTGCTCTCGCTGGTCGGTAGCGTGTATCCCGTGCCATCCGCGCCGTATAATTATTTTCCCTATGGGTTCGCGGGGTACATGCTTATCGGCTTCGTCTGGTACCAGATCGTGAAGGCGCGAGCACCGCAGGTGATCACGGGTATTCAGCATGACATGGAATCCGCCGCCGCGGGGGCTGAGTAACCCGGCGGCCTTCTCGTTGACAATGATGGGGTGCCGGGACACGCTGATGCCATGGGCGCGGCGGGTGAAATTACGGCAGGGGGCTGGCGGTTGGATGCCGGTTTTTCCGCCGGACTAGCCGCCAGCGAGGCTCGGAATTTTTACGCGGTATATCAGGGCGATGCGTTCGGCGTGCCCGCGCGCGGGATCATCGCCGCAATGGCGCGCGGGCATCAGGACCGGCCAGGTGGCGGTGAGCAGGCGCGGGATTCCGCGCAGTTGGTGGTACATTCGCTGGCTGAGGGTTATTTTGGCGCGCCCCGTACAGTCTCCGGCCGCCGTGCTGCGGGTGTGGCGCTGACATCGGTCAATCGCTGGTTATTCGGGCAGACCCGCGCCGATGCGGCAAGGCAGCTCTCACCGGTCTCGCTCACGGCGCTGGTGTTTTGCCATACGCGGCTCGGTATCGCGCAAATCGGGTCGTGCCAGGGTCTCCGGTGGCGCAACCATGTGCTGGCCCCGCTTATGCGCGAGCATACAAGGCTGATGCGCGATGGTGAGAGCGTGGCGACCAGGGCGATCGGCCTCGATTTGGAATTATCGGTCGATTACGCCGAGGAGGATGCCGAGCCGGGCGACCGGCTGGTGTTGATCAGCCAGGCGCATGGGCAGGGTACGGAGCATACCCACGCGCGGCTTTCCGCTTTGATGAAAGATGATCATGGGCCGGAGGAT
>JAQNCU010000271.1 GCA_029077775.1 Acidocella sp.
AAAGCCTGTTTGAGTTTGTGGGTTTGCAGGAAATGGTCGGTCGTGGTGCGGGTGCGCGAGGAATATTGGATGTCTTTCTGGCGGGAGAGGACCTCTTGCATGTCACGTGGGATGTCGCCGCGGGCGGAGAACAGATCGACCTGGAAGACCAGCATGTTCATGGTGCCGCAATGGTCCAGCAGATGTTGCAGCGGGGTGTTGGAGACCAGCCCGCCATACCAGTAATAATGTTTGAAGATACGGACCATGGGCAGGGCGGGCGGGAGGGCACCGCTGGCCATGATGTGCTCGGGGGCGATTTCGACATCGGCATTGTCGAAATACGCGAAATTTGCGGTTGCGACATCCACCGCGCCGACGGCAAAGCGCACCGCGCCCTCGTTGATGAGGTTGAAATCAACCAGCTTCTCAAGTGTTTTATGAAGCGGCGATGTGTCATACAAAGCGGTGGCGGCGCGTGAGCCGCGCGGGGCGAACCAGGCATTGGCGGTGGCGGGTTTGAAAAAGCCGGGCTGGCCGAAGAGCATGGCGTTCATGGCCGAGAGCGCGTTACGGAGTTTACGGGGCGTATCGCCCTCGGGCCAGGAGGTCAGCGGGTCGCGGGCGGTGATGTCCATCCAGAAGCGTTCGAGCTTTTCCAGCCGGTGTTCCGGGCGGTTACCCGCGATGATGGCGCAGTTGATGGCCCCGATGGAAACGCCGGTCAGCCAGTCAGGCTCCAACCCCGCTTCATGCAAGGCCTGGTACACACCGGCCTGATAGGCCCCGAGCGCGCCGCCACCCTGGAGCACGAGGCCGACGCCATCACAGCCTTTGGGGCGTGAGAGTGGCTCGATCGGGGCGATGGGTTTGCGCAGCGGCGTGCGGGGGTCGGTCAGCATGTCCATGGGCGAGGGTCCTATTGTCAAGCAGGGTCTGGCGAGCAGAGTATGGGTGGCGTGCCGAAGTTGGCTTAAGGTGACATGGTGACATAAACGTCACATGAATTGATTGTCCAGCGCCCCAAGATATGCACCGCGCGGATGTGTGCGGCAACGTGGAGTAAGAGTATGAATCGTGACGAGATCTTGAGCACCCCCTCAATGCCGCTTGCCTCGCCTAGTTATCCGAAGGGGCCTTACCGGTTTATCAACCGGGAATATTTACTAATCCATTACGAAAGTGACCCGGACGCGATCAGGGCGTTTTTGCCTGAGCCGCTGGAGCCCGATGGCAACCATGTGTTTTTTGAGTGGATGAAGATGCCAGATTCGACCGGGTTTGGAGATTATCAGGAGAGCGGCTGCGGGATTGCGGCGACGTATAATGGAGAGCCGTGCAATTATAGCTGCATGATGTTTCTCGATGACGAGGCGCCGACGACCGGCGGGCGGGAGATTTGGGGGTTTCCGAAAAAATTCGGGATCCCACAATTGCGTACCATTCATGAGACGCTGACCGGAACGCTGCATTACGACGAGGAGCGGGTGGCGCTGGGGACCATGGTGTATAAGCAGGAGGCGCTGGACCTTAACGCGACGCGCCAGGGCATGGGCAAGTTGAATGTGAACCTGAAGCTCATCCCCGATGTGGATGGGAGGCCGAAAATCGCGCAGCTTGTGGGGTATAACCTCCAGAACATCGATTTGAAATTCGCCTTCAAGGGTGATGCGCGGCTGCATCTGGTGCCGCATGTGAATTGCCGGTTGGCTGATTTGCCCGTACGGAAAATCCTCTATGGGCAGCATCTATGCGCCGACCTGACCCTGCCCTATGGGCGGGTTCTGCATGATTATCTGGCGTGAAACCAAGACAGGAGATTTTTGCATGTCATTAAAAGGTAAAGTGGCTCTGGTGACCGGCTCGACCAGCGGTATCGGGCTTGGCATTGCGCGCGCGCTGGCGGCTGAGGGCGCGGATATTATGCTGAACGGGTTTGGCGATGCCGGGGAGATTGAGGCGCTACGCGCCGGGCTGGCAGCGGAATTCTCGGTAAAGGTGATGTATGACGGCGCTGATTTGAGCAAGCCCGACCAGGTTGCCGGTATCATCAAGACCGCGCAGGAAAGGCTGGGGAGCGTCGATGTTTTGGTGAATAATGCGGGGATACAATTTGTGGCACCCGTGGAGGAATTTCCCGAGGCGAAATGGGATGCGATTTTGGCGATCAATTTATCGGCGGTGTTTTACGGCATGAAATACGCCATTCCGGGCATGAAGGCCAAGGGATGGGGACGGATTATAAACATTGCCTCCGCCCATGGGCTGGTGGCGAGTCCGCATAAAGTGGCGTATGTGGCGGCAAAGCATGGCGTGGTCGGGGCGACCAAAGTGGCGGCCATCGAGCTTGCGAATGACGGGATCACGGTAAATGCGATCTGCCCTGGATGGGTGCTGACGCCGCTGGTGGAAAAGCAGCTTGAGGACCGTGCGAAGCAGAACGGTACCGATGTGGAATCCGAAAAGAAGGAAATGCTGAAGGAGACACAGCCAATGCTGAAATTTTCAACCCCTGAGGAAATTGGCGCGCTGGCCGTGTTCCTGTGCTCCGATGGCGCGAAGACCATCACCGGTGTGCCGCTATCGATCGATGGCGGATGGGTTGCGCATTGAGATTGGGCTGATCGGGCTCAGGCACGGGGTTGGGTGGAACGGCGGGAGGGTAAAATTCTAAATCATGAGACCGAAGCGGCGAGGTTTGCCGCGATGCTCGAACGGTCGGCGGCGTTGAAGCGTGAGTTGGCATTAAACCCCGAGCCTGTGTTGGCCATAGTTGGTGCCTGCGAGCGGGCAATACGGGCGGGGAATAAGCTGATATTTTGCGGCAATGGTGGGTCGGCCGCCGATGCGCAACATTTGGCCGCTGAGATGGTTATAAGGCTGCGCGGTGCCGTGCCGCGCCATAGCTGGCCGGCGATAACCCTGGCGCTGGATACGTCCAGTGTGACCGCCGCGGTGAATGATTTCGGGGCTGACGAGATGTTCGCACGGCCGCTGCGCGGGCTGGGGCGGGCGGGGGATGTGTTGTTTGGCATCACGACATCGGGGCGGTCAGCAAATGTGCTCCATGCTTTGCAGGCGGCACGCGAGATGGGCATAACGACGGTGGGCCTTCTCGGCGGTGATGGTGGGCCGGCATGGTCCTTGTGCGATTTCTCGTTGGTTGTACCTGATGGTGATACCGCGCGAATACAGGAATGCCACATCACGCTGGGTCATGCCGTGTTGACGCTTCTGGAAGACAGGCTGGTGAGCTGATGCGTGTTCTGGTGACGGGGGCGGCGGGGTTTATTGGCTACCATGTTTGCGCGGCCTTGCTGGCACGCGGCATTGAGGTTGTCGGCATTGATGATGTGAATGCTTATTACGACGTACGCCTGAAGCGCGCGCGGTTGGCGAGGCTGACCGGTGCGTTTGTTTTCCATCAGCTCGATATCGCGGATCATGCGGCGGTGGCGCGGTTGGGGGATGGGGTGGAGGTGGTTGTACACCTCGCGGCGCAGGCGGGGGTGCGATACTCGCTGGAACAGCCATTTGCCTATGCGGCGTCAAACCTGACCGGGCATCTCTCGGTTTTGGAGTTGGTGCGTCACCATAAGCGGATTGAACATCTGATTTATGCCAGTTCATCCTCGGTTTACGGTACGGGGTCGGCTTTGCCCTATACCGAGGATGCGCGGGCGGACCAGCCATCATCCCTTTATGCCGCGACCAAACGGGCCGATGAGCTGATGAGCCGTTCGTATACGCATCTATTCGGGTTGAAGCAGACCGGGCTGCGGTTTTTTACGGTGTACGGGCCCTGGGGGCGGCCAGATATGGCGTATTTCGGCTTTGCCGAGGCGATTATGGCGGGACGGCCTGTGACATTATATGACGCAGGGCGGCTGAAGCGCGATTTTACGTATATCGATGACATTGTCGCCGGGATTTTGGGGGTATTCGATCACCCGCCGGGCGATGATGCGCCGCACCGCCTGTTTAATATTGGCAATAGCCGGTCTGAATATGTCACGGATCTGGTCAGGCTGCTCGAGGACGGGCTGGGATTTCGTGCTGAGACGGTGGATTGTCCGAAGCCGGAGGCCGACCCGGTGGAGACCTGGGCCGATGTGTCGGCACTGGGTGCCCTGTGCGGGTATGCACCGGCAACGCGGCTGGATGTGGGGGTGGGGCATTTCGTGGCCTGGTATCTGGAGTGGCGGGCAATGCGGGCGGTGGCTGGCTAGGATGTTGGCGGCGGATTTATGGCGCAATAAATATTTTTATTAATGAAATCAAAGACAAAACGGGCTTACCCACGATTTCCACGGAATCTGTAGGTTGATTGGGTTGACGGGTTTGGTTCGCGGGAATAAAGGCTCTCTCTACCGAGTTCGGGACCAGATTATGTTTGGTTTCAAAATTGGCTAATCTGCTAGATTTCGCGACGGGGACTATGACCCGTCGTTTTGTTCTTTGTATTGATCTTTGACAATTGAATAGGCTGGGAAGGGATACGTTGGTGGCGTTTCTAGGTTTTGTTTTCGCTTTTTAGTGGGG
>JAQNCU010000272.1 GCA_029077775.1 Acidocella sp.
CCCAGATTAATAATGTTTTTTTGCTTCTTTTTGTTCACAAAAAGAAGCGCTTGCTGCCCGCCGAGAGTCATTCTTTAAGCCAGCTGGTATTATACCACGTCATCACGAATGACACTTGGCATAACACTCTTTGCTGACGCGCGGGCGCCCCACCAGCCCCGCGCGTAGGGTCACATCGTCGCGTTGAAGGCACCGCCGTCGAGCAGGAGGTTCTGGCCGACGATATAGCCTGCCTGGGTGCTGCACAAAAAAGCGCAGGCGGCACCGAATTCGGCGGGGCGCCCGATACGGCGGGCGGGGTTTTGCGCGGCACGAGCGGCGATTTCATCCTCCACATTACGCCCCGCGCGCACAGCGGCGGCTCTGGCGGTGGCGCGCAGGCGGTCGGTATCAAACGGGCCGGGCAGCAAATTGTTGATGGTGACATTGTGGCGCGCGACATCGCGGGCGAGGCCGGCCACGAAGCCCGTAAGACCGGCGCGGGCACCGTTGGACAGGCCTATATTCGAGATCGGCGATTTGACCGAGGCCGAGGTGATGTTGACGATACGCCCGAAGCCGCGCGTGATCATCGGGTCGATCACGGCACGGATGAGGGCGATGGGGGTGAGCATGTTGGCGTTGAGTGCCGCGTGCCAGGCATCATCGGTGAAGTCTCGGAAATCACCGGGTGGTGGGCCGCCCGCGTTGTTGATCAGGATATCGGGCTCAGGGCACAAAGCCAGGGCAACCGCACGACCCTCTGGCGTGGTGATATCGCCCGGCGCCACCCGAACATTCACCCCCGTGGCTGCGGCAATATCAGACGCGGCGGCATTCAACGCGCCAAAATCCCGTCCGGTAATAACGAGATCAACCCCCGCCTCAGCCAAAGCGAGCGCGCAAGCCCGCCCCAACCCCCGGCTCGCCGCGCAGATAATCGCCGTCTTGCCCCGTAGCCCCAAATCCATGATTAGTCCTTCAAAAAATCAAAAGCTTTTACTCGCTTTTTACGAAAAGCGTTGTTTGTTCCAAGCGCGCTTGTTTTCACTTGGCCCGCTTATTATGCCAGGTCTCCATCAATTTCAGCACCGTCGCCGCGGTTTCCTCGATCGAGCGGCGGGTCACATCGATGGTGGGCCAGCCTTGGGCATTGCACAGGCGGCGGGCCCAGAGGAGTTCTTTCTCCACGGCTTCATAATCAACGTATTCGGTATTGTCGGACCGTGCGAACCCGGGTTGTGCGCCGCTATTGATGAGTTGAAGACGATGACGGCGAATATCGATGAGGGATTTGGGGTCAATGGTCAGACCGATGACGGGGCAATTTGGGTCGTTGAGGAGTTCGGGGGGTTCGATACCGGGGACGAGGGGGATGTTAGCGGCCTTGATGCCGCGATTGGCGAGGTAGAAGCAGGTGGGGGTTTTTGAGGAGCGGGAGACGCCGACAAGGACGACATCGGCTTCTGACATGCCGCGATGGGCCTGGCCATCATCATGGCTGATGACGTAGTGCATGGCGTCGATGCGGCGAAAATAATCGGCATCGAGCACGTATTGGCGGCCTGGTTTGTGTTTTGCGGGGGCGTTGAACTGGGCCTGGAGCACGGCGAGCACAGGGTCGAGCACATGGAGCAGGGTAACGCCGAGGCGGGCGCAGGCGCTATCAAGCTCACCACGCAGGGCGTCATCGACCAGGGAGCACAAAACAGGGCCGGGTTCGGCCTGGATGCCTTCAAGCACGCGGTGCAGTTGCAGGCGCGAGCGGATGAGTGACCAGCGATGATAGGTAACGCGGGATTCGTCGAATTGCGCGACGGCGGCGCGGGCGAGGGCGGTGAGGGTGTCGCCTGTGGCGTCTGATATCAGGTGTATATCCAGCTTATAACTTTCCATGGCTATGTTCATAGCGTGGATTGTTTGGGCTGGCGCGGGGGAAAGGGTGGCGAGCGGGGATAAAGTTAATAATCAGTAAACGGTGGACGATGTTGAGTGGGTCGCTGTACGGGGTGTGGAGAACCTTAACCGATACCTTAAAAACAACAGCTTATGATTGGTATGTTGCTGTGGATAAGATAGTGGATGAAGGCCAGGGGCATTTAACCCCCGTGATCCACAGGCACCAACTGCATCAATCTATCTTTTAACTTAAAAGAATTAAGGTTAGGCGAAGGGCATGAAATTTATGCGCGTGTTGAACGGTGAGGTGGTGAGCCCGCCGCCTGTGTGGTTGATGCGGCAGGCCGGGCGGTATCTGCCCGAGTACCGGGCGTTGCGGGGACAGGCAGGGGATTTTATCTCATTATGTATGAACCCGGCGTTGGCGGCTGAGGTGACGTTGCAGCCGATCCGGCGCTATGGGTTCGATGCGGCGATTTTGTTCTCGGATATTTTGATTTTGCCGATGGCCTTGGGCCAGGGATTGCGGTTTGCCGAGGGCGAGGGCCCATTATTGCCGCCTTTGCAGGCGGTGGCTGACTTGGACCCGACACAGGCGGCGGTGGGGTATGCACCAGTGCTGGAGACGGTTCGGCTGGTGCGCGCCGGATTGCCGCCGGGGGTGGCGCTGATCGGGTTTGCTGGATCGCCCGCGACGGTGGCGTGTTACATGCTGGATGGCAAAGGCGGTGGGGAATTTCCGCGTACACGCAGGCTGGCTTATGATGACCCGGGCTTTGTCGACGCGCTGATCGATGTGCTCGTTGATGCGACCATCACGTATTTGCAGGGCCAGGTGGATGCCGGGGCGGATTGTGTGATGCTGTTCGAGAGCTGGGCGGGGATTTTTCCGCCTGCTCAGTTCAGGCGGTATGTTATCGAGCCGAGCCGGCGGATTGTCGCGGCGTTGAAGGCCGCGAATAAGAGTTTGAAAATTATCGGTTTTCCCCGGTTATGCGGGCTGCTGCTGGGTTCGTATGTGCGTGAGACGAAAGTGGATGCGGTGGGGCTGGATAGTGTGACCGATCCGGCTTTGGCGATTGCGGCCTGTCCACCGGGGACGGTTTTCCAGGGCAACCTCGACCCGTTATTGCTCAAGGCGGGCGGGGTGGCGCTGGATACCGGGGTACGGGATATATTGGCCGGTTTTGAGGGCGTGCCGCATATTTTTAATCTGGGCCACGGGATTACGCCCGATGTGCCGACCGAACATGTGGCCCGCTTGATGGATTTGATAAACGACGCATCTCAAGCTGCATGAAAACAGCCATCGTGTTATTCAATCTTGGCGGACCGGATGGGCCGGAATCGGTCAAGCCGTTTCGCGTGAATTTATTCTCCGATAAAGCGATCATCCGCGCGCCGATTTTTATCAGGTTTTGGCTGGCGCGGCTGATCGCTGCAAGTTCAGCCAAGGCGGCGGCGGAGAATTATGCGCGGATGGGGGGCAAATCCCCCTTGCTGGCGTTGACGCGCGCGCAGGGAGAGGCTCTGGAGCAAAGCCTTGGCGGTGAGGCCAGATGCTTTGTCGCGATGCGCTATTGGCATCCCTTTTCCGGGGAAGCGGCGCGCGAGATCAAAGCCTATGACCCGGACCGGATTGTGCTGTTGCCTTTATACCCGCAATTCTCGACCACGACGACGGGGAGTTCCCTGAGCGATTGGCATGAGGCGGCGGCGAAAGCCGGGTTGGTGAAACCGACCAGTACGATGTGTTGTTATTTCTCTGACCCTGATTATGCCGCCGCGATCGCGGCACTGGTGGATGAGGGGATTGCCGAGGCCAAGGCGCAATTGGCCCCGGGGGTGAAGCTGCGGTTGTTGTTCTCAGCGCATGGGCTACCTGAGAGCATCGTGAAAGCCGGCGATCCGTACCAGGCCGAAGTGGAGGCAAGCGTGGCGGCGGTGATGGCCAGGATTGCTGATACCGACGTGGAACATGCCGTCTGCTTTCAATCCCGCGCGACACCGCAAAAATGGCTTTCACCCAGCACGGTTGAGGCGATCGAGGCGGCCGGGCGGGACCAGATTGCGGTGTTGCTGGTGCCGATCGCGTTTGTATCGGACCATATCGAGACATTGGTGGAGCTGGATATCGAGAACCGGGAACTGGCCGAGGAGAACCACGTGCCGGGGTATTTCCGGGCCAAAGTGCCCAATTCCGACCCACGGTTTATCGCGGCTTTGGCCGGGTTGGTGCGGCGGGCGATCGGCCATGGTGACGGGCTGTGCAGCCATGAGGGCAGCCGGGCCTGCGACGTGGCGCATAAGGATTGCCCGTGGGCGCGGTATGTGGTGCCGCCGGTTGAGATGTCTGATGCGGCCTGAGCTGATCATTTTCGATTGTGACGGGGTGCTGGTCGATAGCGAGAGCGTGGCGAGTGCTGTGATCGCGCAGAATTTGACCGATTTGGGCTGGAAAATGGACGCCAAGGCGGCCATGGGCGTGTTTTTAGGCATGTCGATCATCGATATGCAGCCGATGATCGAGCGGCATTTGGGCCGGGCTTTGCCAAGCGGTTGGCGGCAGGCGCTGGCGGAGACATTGCGCGTGGCTTTAAGCCAGGCGGTGCGGCCGATCGACGGG
>JAQNCU010000273.1 GCA_029077775.1 Acidocella sp.
GTGACCAGCAGCACCATTGCGTTCTGGCCCAGCACCCGGCGCGCCCAAAGCTGGTTGAACGCGCCCAGAGCCTCGCCGATCCGCGTGCCGCCGGACCAATCGGGCACCATTGCCGAGACCATGGCAAAGGCCAGTTCGGGGTCGCGATGTTTCAACTGCCGGGTGATGTTTGAGAGCCGCGTGCCGAACAGAAACACGCTCACGCGGTCACGGTCATTGGCCACGCTGTGGAGAAAATGCAGCATGATCTGCGCGTACCGCGCCATCGAGCCGGAAATATCGCACAGTACCACCAAAGGCGGCGGCCGCGTGATGCGCCGCTGCCGCGCGATCCGCGTAATTTCACCGCCGGTTGAAAGGCTGCCCGTGATCGTCGCCGCCAGATCGATCCTCGGGCCTTGCGCATCGGCCCGCCAGCGCCGCGTGCGCAATTCATCCAGCGGCAGGCGCAGCGATTTTATCTCCTGCTTGGCGCGCGCGATCTCATCGGCACCCATCGCCTCGAAATCCATCGCCTGGAGCCATTCGCGCGCATTGAAGGTCTCGGCGGCATCGAGCTTGAAGTCTTGTTCTTCACCGGGTGGCGGCGCGCGGCTCTGGTCGGCCATCGCCTCGGCCAGCCGCTTGGTCCCAGGTGGCGGTGCGTCGGGCTGTGGTGCCGCGTCATCGCCCGAGGTGGCGGCGTTGCCCTCCTGGAGCCGCCAAAACAGCTCGAACGCCTGATCGAACAGGAACAAATCCTCGAACCGATGCACCATCACGGCCCGCAAGGCGGCCTTCACCTCGCCGCGCGCCGCCACGTTCACCATGGTCAGTGCCTGAATCCCGGCCAGGCTTTCCGGCACCCCCACCCCCATGCCCGCGCGCCGCAGCAACCGCGCGAAATGCATGACGTTTTGTGCCAGCATGGTCACACCACGTTCACCACCGCCTTGGCCTCGGCCAATTGTGCCGCCAACCCGCCGGCCCTCAACGCCACGATGTCATCCTGGTATTTTAACAACACGCCCAACGTGTCTTCGACCGCGCCCATGGTCAGTTCGCGCTGGTCGAGCGCATCCAGCGCCATCGCCCAATCGATCGTCTCGGCCACGCCGGGCGGCTTGAACACCCCGGTCTGGCGCACGCGCTGCACGAAGGCCACCACCTCGGCTGATAATTGCGCCGCGATGCCGGGGGCTTTGTTCCGCAAAATCGTCGCCTCGCGCTGCGCCGTGGGGTAATCTACCCATTGATACAAACACCGCCGCCGGATCGCGTCATGCACCTCACGCGTGCGGTTCGAGGTCAGCACCACAACCGGCTTCTGCACGGCGCGGATCACCCCGAATTGCGGGATGCTGAGCTGAAAATCTCCCAGCAATTCGAGCAAAAACGCCTCGAACGGCTCATCGGCGCGGTCCAGCTCGTCGATCAGCAGCACGGCGGGCGCCTCACGCGGGTCGATCGCCGACAGCAAAGGCCGCGTCAACAAAAACTCCCGCGCGTAAATATCCGGCACGGCCTGGCCAGCGGCCTCGCCCTGGCGGATCGCCATCAACTGGCGGGCATGGTCCCATTCATAGGCCGCGGCCGCCAGATCCATGCCGTCATAGCATTGCAGCCGTACCAGCCGCCGCCCCAGCCCAGCGGCCAGCACCTTCGCGATCTCGGTTTTGCCTGTCCCCGGCTCGCCTTCAAGGAATAGCGGCCGCTCCATCATCAAAGCCAGATGCACGGTGGTTGAAAGCTGCCGGTCCGCGACATAACCCTGCCCGGACAGCAGAGATGCGGTCTCAACAATCGTCGTCGGAAGCATTAAAAGATGAATTTCACGAGCGTGATGCCAACCGCGATGGTCGCCACCACCGCCGCGATGATCACCCCCAGAGGCAGCCCGAAATAATGCGGGTTGCTCGGGTCGTGGTCATGGTCCTCATGCGCCAGATTATACGCCGGTGCCCCGGCGACGGCTTCCACCACCGGCGGCGGCGGCGCCACGATCGCCGCGAATTTGGTGAAAAACTGCTCGGCGTAGGATTTCGCGGTCGAATCGATCAGCCGCGCGCCCAGTTGCGCCATCTTGCCGCCGATCTGCGCGTTCACCGCGTATGACAGCGTGGTCGCCCCCGCCTCGGCCAGCAGCGACACCTTCGCCCCGCCTTTGGCAAACCCCGCAACACCGCCTTGGCCCTCGCCGGAAATCGTGTATCCGTTGGGCGGGTCGAGATCGGAGAGTTCAACCTTGCCTGTAAACCGCGCTGAAATTGGCCCCAGCTTTACCGCGACCACGGCCTTCAGCTCGGTATCGGAGAGTTTCTCGATGCTCTCACAGCCAGGAATGCAGGCTTTCAGCACCTCCGGGTCGTTCAACGCCGTCCAGATCGTCTCAGCTGAGGCTTCGATCCGCCGCTCTCCGGTCATGTCCATATATCACTGGCTCCAAATATTTTGCCTCAAGCTATCGGTCTTGGCGGTCCGGGGCAACCAGCGGCAAAACAACGGCTCATGATCGCGGCACTCCCCTTTATTGGCATCCTGCTCAGCTTTGCTTTGCTGCCCGGCCTCGCCCCGCGTTTCTGGCACAGGCACAGGGCTCCGGTTATCCTCACCTGGGTGCTGCTCGGTGTTGGTCTTACCACCATCACGGGGGGGCTCGGCACCGCTCTGCTGGGTTTATGGCGGGCCAGCCTGGTCGAATTCATGCCGTTCATGGCGCTGCTGCTCGCGCTGTACGCGCTGGGCGGTGGCATCGCGGTGAAAGGTGGGCCCTGGGGCCGCCCTGAAGGCAATCTTCTGTTGCTTGCCATCGGCACCATCCTCGCCTCCATCATGGGCACCATCGGCGCTTCATTGCTGCTCATCCACCCGTTGCTCGCCGCCAACGGCCATCGGCAGGAAAAACGCCATCTTGTGCTCGCATTTATCATATTGGTGGGCAATTGCGGGGGTGCCCTCTCCCCGCTCGGTGACCCGCCTTTGCTCGTCGGCTATCTGCGCGGCGTGCCGATCATGTGGCCGCTCATGCATCTTTGGGCGCCTTTGGCCGTGCTCGCCATCCCCATTCTGGCGCTTACCTACGCGCTGGACCGGCATTTCGCGAAGGCGGAGGTTGCGCCCAAGCCCGCAAGGCTGCGGGTGCGCGGCATCATCAACATCGTCCTGCTGGTTGGGTTATGCGCGGCGATCCCGCTCAGCGGCTTGTGGCGGTCACAGCCCGTCATCATCCTGCATGCTGCCATACCGGGCGCGCAGCTCGCTTTGCTCGCACTGGAAATCGCCATCATCGCCATCTCGGAAGCTCTGACCCCGCGCGCCATCCGCACCCAGAACCGCTTCGCCTGGGGGGCGATGCGCGAGATCACCATTTTGTTCTTCGCGATCTTCGCCACCATCACGCCGGTCTTCGCGCTGCTACAATCCGCCGCTCTGCCGCAAATCCCGGCCCTCTGGTTCTGGGCCTCGGGCATCGCCTCGGCGGTGCTGGATGCCGCCCCCACCTATCTCATTTTTTTCCAGGCCGCTGGCGGCCACGCCGCCACCCTCATCACCCCGCCCGCCCACCTGCTCACGGCACTTGCCGCCGGTTCCGTGTTTTTTGGGCCGGTCACCTATCTCGGCAACGCCCCCAACCTCATGGTCCGCGAAATCGCCTCACGTCGCGGCGTAAAAATGCCCGGTTTTCTGACCTATGCGGCCATCATGGTGGTCATCCTCACGCCGATCTATGTTGTGCTGACAATGATGTTTTATTGGTGAGAGCGCGTGCGAAGCGATTCCAGCGCCGCGCGCAGTTGGGCGAAGGCGAGGGCGCGGTGGCTGATCTGGTTTTTTGTGGCGGCGGAAAGCTCGGCGTATGATTGCGTGTGGCCGCGTGGCAGGAAGATGGCATCATAGCCAAAGCCACCCGCGCCCTGGGGGGTTGGGGCGATGAGGCCGTCGGCCTGGCCGATATAGGTTGCGGTGTGGCCATCTGGCTGGGCGAGGCAGAGGGCGCAGGTGAAATAGGCGCGGTACTCATCGGCGGCCCGGGCGGCTTTTATGATGCGGGCCATGGCGGCTGGGTAATCCCCGGCGGCGTAGCGCGCGGAATGCACGCCCGGGCCGCCAGACAGGGCGACGACGCACAGGCCGGAATCATCGGCGAGCGCGGGCAGGCCGCTGGCCAGGGCGGCGGCCTTGGCCTTCAGCGCCGCATTGGCCGCGAAATCCCCCCCGGTTTCATCCGGTGCAGGCAGGCCAAGGGCGGCGGCGGACAGGACCTCCCAGCCCAGCGGCGCGAGCAGGGCGCCGAATTCAGCGGCTTTGCCCTGGTTATGCGTTGCCATGACAAGTTTTTTCATGCCCGGCCCGCCACCCCGGACAGGCGCCCCGGGTCGATACGCAATTTGGCCATGGCGCGGGACCATTTGGTGGCGTGCGCGCCATCGAACACCAAAGCCTCGTCCGGCGGGACGCTGAGCCAGTCATTGCGGCGGATTTCATCATC
>JAQNCU010000274.1 GCA_029077775.1 Acidocella sp.
ACAGGTCGGATGTCAGCATCACCATGTCGAAGCCGCGCTTCACCGCGCCCGCCGCGAACGCCGCGCCGGCACAGTGCATGACGCACTTGATGCCGTGCTTATGCGCTGTCTCCAGGATCTTGTCGCAGGTGGCGAGATGGAGCGGATCGGGGTTATCGCCGCGCGGGGCCAGGCCCAGTGCGAACGACAGGTCGGCTGGCCCGATGTACACAGCGTCGAGGCCGGGCGTGGCGCAGATGGCATCGAGGTTCTGGATGCCTTCCTTCGTTTCGATCATGGCCATGATGACGATCTCCTCATTCGCCTTGGCCTGGTAGTCGGCACCGCCGTAGTGAATGGCGCGCACGGGCCCCGAGGAGCGCATGCCGACGGGCGGATAGCGGCACGCAGCCACCGCCATTGCGGCCTCCGCGGCGGTATTGACCAGCGGTACGATGATGCACATCGCGCCGAGGTCCAGGGCCTTCATGATGGTCGCGGGCTCGTTCCATGCAACCCGCACGACCGGAACCGTGTCGGTTTGGGAGATTGCCTGCAACATGGGCAGGACGTCTTTCATTTCAGCGGTGCCGTGCTGGAGGTCCACGCACAGGGCATCGAAGCCCTGACGCGCCATGACCTCTGCCGTAAACCCGTGGGATACCGACAGCCAGCCCAGCGTCGCGCATTGGCCGGCATGCCACATCTGCTTGATTTTGTTGGGCCGCATGGCCGCACCTCCGGTTGTTTATCGATTCCGCGAACGGATCGTTCTTGAATGTGCCGGCTGACTGAACCCCTGACCACGGGGTCCTGATGCCGGCCTGTGTTTCGCCCACGGGTGGTTTAACATGGCGGATTCACCTGCCGGAGGCAAACGAGCTGGCCCGGGCGGATTGTTGGCGCACCGTCGGGCCGTGGTGGCCGAGCCGGGCTTGTTGGTTCGGGGAGCTTGATGTTGTTAGTGAGGCGTTGAGTTCGGGGGAAAGCGCCATCGGTGCTGAGCGTTTGTGCGAAGTGCCAGCTTGTGCCGCGAGCCGTGAAATCGGGCTGTGGGAGACATTGTAGGTGCGGGCAATGTCACGCATCGGCTCGCCGGCGTCCCGGCGGCGAAAGTGCTTCCTTGATTTGATGGCGGTCAACTTTGGCGGTCGACCCATTTTTACGCCGCGCGCTTTGGCGCGAGCCCGCCCGTCGCCTGTCCGCGCCCGGATCAGCTCGCGCTCAAACTCGGCCCAGCCCTCCCGGGCGCAGTCAGCATGAGGCGCCCATGCGGGCTGGTAGTATCGGCCCACGCGTCATCGAGAGACCGGAAGCCCGCTTTGCGATCGGCGATTGTGGCGAGGGTATTAAGAAGATCCCGCGTCGAGCGCGCCAAGCGGTTGAGCCTGGTTACCATCAGCACATCGTCGGCGTCGATTTGGTCGAGCGCTTTGCGCAATTGAGCTCGGTCGGTCTTCGCGCCGCTCGCGATCTCACGGAACACCTTTTTACATCAAGCCTTGGTGAGCTGGCGGACCTGCGCGTCCACGCTCTGACCGTCGGTTGAGACCCGTGCATAACCGTAAATCATGGAATCCTTATGCACCTAGTTAATACATCGGAAAAACCTCGCAATTTCAATGTCCTTATTTTGGTTCGTAATTCTTGATTTATGCGAAAGAGGCGAACGGCAAGCCAGTAAGACAGATGACGGGTCAGCCTTTCTGTTGGCGCATCGCATCATTTGTGCCAATCTAAGCCAATGGTTGCTCTCATTGTTATCGTTTTAGGTCTCGCCGGGTTCGGGCTTCTCATATCCATGAGGAAGCCGAAGACCGCGCCAAGTGCTGAAAAAATCATTTCCGACTATGTCGCTTTTGTTGAGCGCCACAACCCTTCACCCCTTCGGATTGATGACGTTGCCGTTCTTCCTCATTCCAAAGACGTGATACTCTCTGCGTTGCTACACGCCGTAGCCCCCGACGACGATAAGAGGAACGACTTCCTAATGTCCGGCGCAATCTACCTAGCGCAGTTTCAGCCGGGTGTTGGGAGCGAGCCTCTCTACAAAGACGGGTTTGATTTGACCGCCAATCTGCGACAACAGACGGCTACAAACGACCTAACAGCGGTGAAAGCCGAGATCAAGGCGATGGCGGCAAAGGTCGAAAAGTTCAAGGAACAAGCAAAAAGGTTTGAAGTTTTCAGCGCACTAGTTGAGCAGGACATAAGCTTGATGATGGCAAGGTTCAAAGCCGCCATGCACAAAACTTGAATTAAGCAAAGCCTACGCACCCTTGCAATCAAAGGCTGCAGGCCGCTATCGCAGGAAGGCGGGTAAGGACAGGGGTAAATTGAATGGCTAACCTTGCGCAGGAATTGGCTGACGCCCTTCAAATGCTGATGAGCGTTGCTGTTGATGAACGCACTCATCTTCCACGGGGCGCGCTTTTTACCGACATGGCGCTGAACGGTGCGCGCGTCGCACTCGCCAAGGCCGAAGCCGCAGGACTTCTCGACACGCCACCGAGAGCCACCAAGCTGCATAATTCTTGAATTTTGCAGCATCAGACTAGATGCTAGCGACAATCGCACGTAGCTCCGTTGTTACGTCGCGAACACCGTGCAGATTCCAAACATCATCCCGTAGAAGGAATTTCCAACTGTTCGTATGGATAACGTGAACCGACCGCGCACGGACAACAGCGACTGGCACGAGAGCCGCACGGATGATCTGAAACCCGTCGTCCACAAGCAACCCGCCGAGATAGTCGAAGGGCGTAGCATCGAGGTTTCGAATCGCACTCATCTGTCGGGAGGCATTGTGACGCGTCAGTCTCCTGCCTTTGATCTGATACCGGACTCCATCGGCGTCTGTCGCGTCGTGCCCTGGGGCTGAATTGCCTTCACGCGACCATCCAAACGCCTTGCAAAACAGAAGCTCGGCATAGTCGCTAAGTGGGCTGTTAGAGCTGCGGACGATCTCTCGACGGCGCAGCTCGTCAAGGATTGCGCCATAGGCAGTTAGCAGCTCCGCCACGGTCATGTTCTCAACACCAAAGGGTGCTCCATCGTCAATCTTTGTCATGCAAACCATGTCAGTTTTTATTCAATCCCATTTCCCTGCTTTGCAATTTCACCTTCCATTTGACTTCCATATTCAGAATATCTTCGACCTGTGCGCTGCTTCCTGCTATCTCAAGTATAGATATTTGATAGTCACTGGGTTCTCGACTTTTCAGCGACACATTGCCGCCATGACCAGTCGTCACGTATTCCATCCACCGATGCCAAAAACCCTCGTCTCCATAAGCCGAGCCAACATACTGCTCCTTGGTCTTCGGGCAGGTTAGCAGATAGACGCCGCTCGCGTGCTTCAGGGCTTCAATCCAGCTTTTGGGAAAGCCCGCGATCTTGGACAATGGTTCGATTAGGTTTAGAAACCCCGGGAAGTCCGGTTCTTTAAATTCTGGTCGCAATTCAGTAATCGCCTTGTTCTGGCGATCGGCGCGTTGCACCCAAGATCGCAACCCCTCACCCCATTCAATGAAAAGTTTCCCTCTCAAGTCAGCCAGTCGCTGGTCAGGATGAAGCTCATACAGATCACAAGTTCCCGCCAGATCAATACCATCTGCATGAGGCCAAGGCGTGTCCTCCGTTATAACGTGGGCGTATTTAGCCTCATAAATACCGACCAACATCGTCTCACCATTAGGAGTCCCGACGAAGGACGCCCAGACCGATGCACGCGAAAACTTGTCTCTATTCTTAATTCTCTGGGTCGATTGGTAGCGGTCGAAAGCAGGTCGGTTGTCGCGCCACAACTCATATGGTGTTCGACCGCGCGCCGCTCGGCTATCTTGATGTCGAAGGAGTATGGTGTTCGCCGGATCGAGCGCATATTGACTAAGCAGCGAATTGAACATGAGTGCCATGGCTGTCGTGATGTCCGTCTGAAACAAGCTGGATTTAGTCCATTTGTTGCAACTACGCTCAGGAAAGTCAAAGACCGCATAACGCCAAATTATGGCAAGGCGGCGGTGCCTGCGCTTTCGACCACATGAAGCGGAGATATGGCAAGTCCGCGCACGCGCGTCCGTGAGCAACCCTGGATGCGCGAGACTGTCCGGTTTCGCAAAATAGGAACCTTGTCCAGAACGGCCGCCATGGCCGCAGTCCTGCACCCCCACCCCTGTTCCGTGTCGGCAGGACGTGAACACTCCCCCACACCCACCACCCGGAAACCCAACCGCTTTTCCCCCCGTTGGAACCGGCGTAGGATTCCACCCCATAAGAAGGCATCAGCCGGGGAAACGGTCCATGAGAAGACGCAGCTTCGTTGCCGGCGCCACGGCCACCGCACTGGCGCGGCCAGCAATCGCCGGCAAGGCGCAAGTCCTGGTGTTCGTGCCCCAGTCGAATTTAACAGTCCTGGACCCGCATGCCACCGCCGCCACCGTAACGCGCAACT
>JAQNCU010000275.1 GCA_029077775.1 Acidocella sp.
CAATCCGCGAAGACAGTGACACATTCAAGTAAGCAGCCGCTTTTTTGAAAAAAAGCGGCGCAAAAAACTTTTGTTATGCCGGTGCCTGGCTTCTGGAACCCCAATGGCCCAGATTAATAATGTTTTTTGCTTCTTTTTGTTCACAAAAAGAAGCGCTTGCTGCCCGCCAAGAGTCATTCTTCAGGCCAGCTGGTATTACACACTTGGCACGGCTCTTATCGGTCGTCCATTCTTGACAATGACCGGAATTGCTCAGTTTGAGGCCAAGATTAATTTTTTACAAAAAACCAGCATCATGGGCGGGCTGTTTCTGCTTTTTGTCACCGGTGCTGGGCGAATTACTTGGCGCGCTCACTGCGCCTGGGATGTGGAACGAGGCCGGCTTGAAGCGGGGGGTGCTGATAGTGGCCGACGGGAGTGGCGCTGCGGGCATGGGTGAAGGCGGCACCGTTGGCATGGCCGTTGCCGGGGTGGCTTGAGCTTGCTCCTGCGATGCTCGTTGCCGATAGCCTTTGAGGGGGATTAATGCGCGCGAGAATTCGCTGCGCAGCTGTTTGAACCGTCCCGGGAATCCCGGAGGCTCTAACTTCCAAGTAGGATAGAGCGATGACAGGCAAGACGACGAACAAATTCAGCCCTGAAATCCGTGCTCTTGCGGTACGGATGGTTTTGGATCTTGAGAGCGAGCACACTTCAAGGTGGGCGGCGGCGACGTCGATTTCTGGCAAGATTGGCTGTTCGACCCATACGCTGATGGACTGGGTGAAGAAGGCCGATGTGGGAGCTGGCCGCACGCCCGGTGTGCCGGCGGAAATGGTGGCGAAGCTGAAGGCTTTGGAACGGGAGAACCGGGAGCTGCGCCAGGCTAATGAGATATTGCGCAAAGCCTCGGCATATTTTGAGGTGGCGGAGCAGGGCGGCCGACCAAAGACATGATCGCCTTTATCGACGATCACCGCGAAGCCCACGGGGTCGAGCCGATCTGCAAAGTTTTGCCGATTGCCCCGTCAACCTACCATGAGCATGCGGCCAGGCGGGCGGATCCGTCCCGGTTGCCTGCACGGGCGAAGCGCGACGGTGCTCTGATACCGGAAATAAAGCGCGTCTTTTCGGAGAATTTTGAAGTCTATGGCGCCCGGAAGGTCTGGCGGCAATGACGCCGCGAGGGTTTTGATCCAGCGAGGTGCAGTGTCGCGCGGCTGATGAAATCTCTTGGCCTACAGGGCGTTATTCGTGGCAAGACCTTGCGCACCACGATCCGCGACAAGGCAGCACCTTGCCCGCTGGACCGGGTCAACCGGGAGTTCCGGGCACCATGCCCAAACCGGCTCTGGGTCAGCGATTTCACCTATGTCTCTACCTGGCAGGGCTTCGTCTATGTGGCCTTCATCATCGACGTATTTGCCAGATACATCGTCGGATGGCGGGTCAGCCGCACCGCTCATACCGCGTTCGTCCTCGATGCTCTTGAACAGGCTTTGTATCAGCGCAGGCCAATCCATCGCGGCGGGCTGGTCCACCACAGCGACCGCGGTAGCCAATATGTCGCCATCAAATACACCGAACGCCTGGCCGAGGCCGGGATCGAACCTTCCGTCGGCAGCGTCGGCGACAGCTATGACAATGCGCTCGCTGAAACCATCAACGGACTCTACAAAGCCGAGCTGATCCACAGGCGGGCGCCATGGAAATCATTCGAGGCCGTTGAAATGGCAACGCTCACCTGGGTCGACTGGTTCAACAATCGCCGGCTCATGGAGCCAATCGGAAATATACCGCCCGCAGAGGCCGAGGCGAGATACTTCGCTATGCAGGAAACCATCCCCATAGCAGCATAACTTAAACCAAACGGCCTCCGGGATTCCCGGGACGGTTCAGTTCATCCGATTCACGTCAGTTGAATGGGGATTTACACCATGGCTGGAACGCGGCGGCTTGCTGGCGGTTTGGTAGACCGTGTCTCGATGCTGAACTGGCCAACGAGTTGCGCAAGTTCTTCGGCCTCCTTGGCCAGATTATGGTTCGCCGCGGTGAACTCTTCCACCATGGCGGCATTCTGTTGTGTCACCTGATCCATATTTGTAACGGCGCTGCTGATCTCGCTGAGCCCGGTCGCTTGGTCCTGCGTTGCTGCAGTAATGGCCAGCACGAGTGTGTTCAAGCGCTCCACCTGGGAGCCAATACGTGAGACAGCTTCGGCGGTTTCGCTGACCAGATTCACACCGCTGGCAACTTGGCTGTTGGAGGCGGAAATGAGTGCTTTTATCTCTTTCGCCGCGTCGGCAGAACGCTGTGCCAGTGCACGCACTTCGGTCGCCACCACCGCGAAGCCCCGCCCCGCATCGCCAGCGCGTGCCGCCTCTACCCCGGCGTTCAGCGCCAGCAGATTGGTCTGAAATGCGATTTCATCGATCACGCCGATGATGTTGCCAATCTGCCTGGATGACGTCTCGATCCCGGTCATGGCGCTGACCGTATTGCGCAGAATGGCGCCTGTTTGCTCGGTATCGGTTTTGGCGGCGGTGACCACGGTTCGGGCTTCACCCGTGCCAGATGCAGTCTGGCGAACGGTCTGGGTGATGGTGGCAAGAGCTGCCGCCGTTTGTTCGAGCGTTGCAGCCTGACGTTCAGTGCGCTGGGCAAGGTTATCGGCGGCCTGGGTATTCTCGACAGCGCCGGATCGCACGCCTTGGGTGTTTTCGGCAATCGCCTGCATGGTGCGCTGCAGCCGGTCCATGGCGGCATTGAAATCAGTCTGCAAGGTTTTGTATTCGGTGGGGAAGATCGCCGTGATCCGGTTGACCAGGTCCCCCGCCGCCAGCTGCGCCAGCCCATCGGCCAGGGCGCCAACGACCGCCGCTTGTTCCTTCGCGCGCGCAGTGACGTCTCGTTCGGCGGCAGCGCGCGCTATTTCCTCATGCTGCTTCATCAATTCCTGCTCCGTGCGCAGGGTTATGAGGCGGCGTTGATTATCTTGAAACACCGTAAGCGAGCGTACGATGCGGCCAAACTCATCGCGCCGCTGCAGGCGCTGCAGGTCCAGATTGGTTTCACCGCTGGCGAGGCTTTCAGTGGCACCTGCAATGCCAGCGATGGAGCGGGCGATCAGCGCCACAATCGCCCAGGAGACCGCGACGACCGCAACAAGCGTCACCGCGACGGCGGCCAGCATGATATGCCCAGCGCGCGCCGCTTCAACGCGGCTGGCGCTGGCCTGGGCTTGTACCTGTGTTGTGATCTGCGCCGAGGCAGATGCCAGGGTCGCCGCCATGCTGGCATAATCTGCCTGAAACGGTTGCAGAAAGCTGGCGGCACTTTTAAAATCAATTCCCATCATCGAGGCCACGACGGTAACGCCGCCCCGGTACAACGCCAGATCTTTCAACGTCGCATCCACCGGCGCGCGCAGGTTCGGCGGCAGCGTGTCGCGCAGGCTGGTCAGGTCGGCCTTCACACTGTCCAGTTGGCCCAGCGCCGTCGTCACGGTGGTGGCGGCGGCATCGGGTGAGCCGCCGGCCGCCTGGCTTGTCAAGGCCGCGTAAAGCGCGCCATTGGCCGCCGTAATGGCGTTGGAATCCGCCGCCAACCGGAGCTGCCACTGGCCCTGGCCCGTGACATTGGAAAGTGCAGCCGTGCTTTGCGCCTGCGTCCAGAGCGCGCCAGCGGCAAGCCACGCCATCATCAACACGGCAAAACCAGGCGCCAGACTGATTTTTATTGCGGTTGGAATATCCGAAAGCCGTAGCAGGCTCATAAAAGGCTCCTTCGCGAATGCGTTTCAGATTTCAGTGATCATCATCGTGAACGCCGTGGCGAAGGAAACGCCGCTGGCGGCGGCGGCGGCCTTGTTCACGGTGATCTTCACCGACGGGTCCGATTGAACGGCCACCGCGCAATCACCGGCCGCATTGGCGGCGGTATCGGTTGTCATGCAAAGTATTTTTTTCGCTGCCGCCGCGCTGCCTACCGGGCCCGCAGCGGTGCCAAGGCCGGAGGTAAGAAAAAGCACGTCCGCGCTGGCGCTGCTCAGGCTCGCAATGGGCACGGGCACCGGCACCAGCGTGACCGCGCCAACCGTGAGACCGCTGCCCAGAATACCGACCAGCGCCGTTTCATCCGCTGCCGAGGTGGCATTTGCCGGGTCGTAGACGATCCCGAGCTTAACGGTGCCAGTGATTGGCGTGGTGGTGAAACCGAGCACGCGGGCCGCGATCTGCATATCAGTGGCGGTTACGGCAGCCGCGGCGCTGAGCGGTGCCAGGCTGAAGGCAGCGACCAGGATGGCGAACGGCATTGCGAGCGCCGCGCGGCGGCTTTTACCGATGGCCGCGCTGCGGCTTTTACCGATGGCCGCGCTGCGGCCGGGGCGGCGGGAATGGAGCCTTTTATGTTGCATTGTCATTGCCCTTAGAATGCGTCTGT
>JAQNCU010000276.1 GCA_029077775.1 Acidocella sp.
CACGGCCGCCGCTTTCACCGCCGCCATCCAGGGCGTCGTTGCGCCAAATAATCCCGCCCTCACCACCGATCTCTCCATCCACGACCTCGCAGATTTCACACCCACGCTAAACGGCAGCCTCCACCAACAGGGCCGCATCACCGGCAGCTTTCATGATTTCGCGGTCAATACCCAGCTTACCGGCGCCATCACCATCCCCGGCGTAAAATCCGGCCCCTTCGCCATCACCGTGGCGGCCAGAAACCTGCCATCCGCGCCGTCCGGCACGCTTACCGGCAGCGGGGCGCTGGCGGGCGCGCCGCTTGCTATCCAGGCGGATTACACGGTGGATAAATCCGGCGCATTCACCCTGCACATCGCCCACGCCACATGGCGCTCTACCGCCATCACCGCCAACCTTACCCGCGCCGCGGGGGTGGCCCTGCCTACTGGCAGCGCGCATGTCACCGTCACCCGCCTCGCGGATTTCGCGCCGTTCACGCCCTTTCCCGTGGCGGGCAGCCTGAACGCGACATTCACGAACGGGCAAACCCAGAATTTCGGCCTGAACCTTCACGCCCGCAACCTGCTCATTTTGCCATCGCTCGGCCGCGTAAACATCGCCCTGCGTGCGAAGGGCCCGCCCCAGGCGCTGGCCATCGCGGCCCAGGCCGACCTGCCCGCGCTGTATAAATCCCCGGCCAAACTCGCCCTTGACGGGCGGCTAAACCTTACCGCCCGCGCCGCCATCATCTCCGCCTTAACCGTCTCCTGGCACGGGCTGTACGCCGCCTTGTCCGGCCCGGTTGCGGTGACCACAACCCCCGGCCTCGCCATCCGTCACCTCAACGCCACGCTCAACGGTGCCGCCATCGCGCTGGACGGCACGCTCACACCCCGCCTCGCCGTCACCGGCAGCGTCTCCAACCTACCCGCCAGCCTCGCCAGCCTGTTCGCCCCCGCCTTGCGGGCCACCGGCACCCTTGCCGCCACAGCCACCCTCAACGGTGCCCTCTCGGCACCCACCGGCACCATCAGCCTGAACGGCCAGTCACTCAAAATCAAAACCGGCCCGGCGGCCGCCCTGCCACCGGTCTTCATCACCGCCACGGCCCATCTTGCCAACCATGCCGCTCGGCTCGCCGCCAGCCTGAAGGCGGGCCAGCGCCTGTCCCTCATCGCCAACGGGCTCGTACCGTTCAGCCGCACCGGTCCACTCGCCATGCGCATCGCGGGCGCAACCGATCTGCGCCTCGCCGACGCCATTCTCGCCGCCAATGGCACGTTTATTCGCGGGCACCTCGCCACAAACCTCAGCATCACGGGCACGCCTGCCGCCCCCATCGCCCATGGCAGCATCACTTTGGCCGATGGCGCCATCCAGAACATCGGCTCCGGCCTCAACCTCACCGCCATCACCGCCGACCTCGCCGCCGCTGGCCCAACCCTCAACCTGCACAGCCTCACCGCCATTGCGGGCACTGGCCAGATCACCGGCCAGGGCAGCCTCAGCCTCAAAGCCGTCATGCCCATCAACATCACCCTTACCGCCACGCGCGCCACGCCGGTCACGTCAGACCTCATCACGGAAACGCTCGATTCCACACTGCACCTCACCGGCGACCTCAAGGGCGACATGGCGCTCGGTGGGGTCATCAAAATCGACAAGGCCAACATCAACATTCCCAAATCCCTGCCGCCAAATGTCGCCAACCTGCCGATTTTAAACGAAACCCCGCCGCCCGACGCCGCCGCCTTGCCACCGCCTGAAATCGCCCTCAACCTGCTGATCACCGCCAATAACCAGATCTTCATCCGGGGTGACGGCCTGTTCGCTGAACTCGGCGGCCGCATCCACCTCACAGGCACCACCGCTCACCCCAACCCCGAAGGCGGCTTCACCCTGATCCGCGGCAACCTCGCATTGGCGGGTAAGGCGCTGCACTTCACCCAGGGCAATGTCTCCTTCAATGGCGACGGCTTCATGCCAACGCTCGACCTTGAAGCCACCGCCACCAGCGCCGATAACAGCAGCGTCGACACGTTGGCCATCGGCGGCACCGCCGCGCAGCCCGTCATTACCCTGCGCAGCGCGCCGCCTCTGCCGTCTGATGAAATCCTCGCCCAATTATTATTCGGCCAAAGCACCACCAGCCTGTCGCCGTTCCAGGCCGCCTCGCTCGTCGCCGCCCTCGCCCAGCTCGCGGGCGTGGGCGGTGGGCTGAACCCGCTGGACAAGCTCCGCAACGCCCTCGGGCTCGACCAGCTCTCGCTCGGCGGCAGCGGCTCCGGCCCGCCCTCGCTCCAGGCAGGCCGTTACATAGCACCTGGGGTCTATCTCGGCGCCGCCCAAGCCACCAACGGCCAGGGCACCCAGGCGCGTGTCGAGATCAATCTTTATAAAGGCCTGAAACTACAAACCGCGACAGGCACATCCAGCACTGGCAGTGGCACCGGCAGCAGCGTCGGCCTGACCTACCAATTTAATTATTAGAGCGCGATGACTCTGGATCCGCTCGCCCCGCGCGCGCATCCGGCGTTTGAATCGCCCTCTAACAATATACTGAAAGTCGGAAGAGCGTTTCTGTGCGCGCGCACACCGATATATTTTAGCCCCCTTGGCCTGCGTGAACCGCTGTGCCGTCCAATAAAGAGCTAAAACCCGCCAGCCGGACAATTAATTTGAATACCAACAAAAATACCCAGTCCCCCCGGTTAAAACACTTAACTGTTTGGCAACAACCTCCCCTTAAATCCTTTCAATCTTGCCATTATACAAACCCTCAGATCGGACCTTGCACCATGCAGACTTCCGCTGAATTGCGACACAGGCGGCTAGACCCTATCACCTGCCTGCCCAACCGGGAGCAATTCATGCTCGATTACCGCTGTGCCCCCGGCACCGATTTGATCAAAATGACCATCTCAGACGATACCCATTTCAACCAATTGCTCCGCACCATCGGGCATGATTGCGCTGAGGATTTTTTGCGCGCCGGGGCCCAGCGCCTTGGCGCCGTCCTGCCGTCATCGGCCACGCTCTACCACATCGGCAGCCTGAGCTTCGTGTTCACCCTGCCCGCGAAATTTGTCGATGATCAACTCGCGACCGTGGTTGAATTATTCCACAAACCCGTGGTCTGCGCGGGCATCCCGATCACGACCGACATCGCCATCGGCGTCGTTGAATGCACAGACCCCAACCCCGCCGTCACCCTGCGCGCCGCCTTCGCCGCCGTGCAGGACAGCCGGGACGCCGGTCAGGACTGGGCCCGATACGACCACACAACCGATTTCGCCCATATGCGCAGCTTTCTTCTGCTCTCCCACCTCACCGCCGCCCTTGATGCGAACGACCAGCTCTCCTTACATTTTCAACCGAAATACGACATGGCCTCAGGCCGCATCACCAGCGCCGAGGCCCTGATCCGCTGGGACCATCCGGAATACGGCCCCATTTCACCGGCTGAATTCGTTCCCCTGGCCGAGACCACGGCGCATATCCACGCGCTCACCTCCTGGGTCCTGCGCCGCGCCATTGCCCAGGCAGGTGCGTGGGCGGCCAAAGGCTCAGACATCAACATCGCCATCAACATCTCCCCGCGCAACCTCACCAGGCGCGGATTCGCCGCGCAAACCAGCGAGATTCTGAAATATTACGGTGTCGAACCCTCGATGATCGAGCTTGAATTCACGGAAGGCTCCGTGGTGGGCAATGATTCCATCGTGCTCGAAGAACTAACCGCCTTGCGCAGCACAGGCATCCGCATCGCCCTCGACGATTTCGGCACAGGCTTCGCCAATTTCAGCTACATCACGCATTTCCCGGCGGACATTATAAAAATCGACAAATGCTTCATCCAGAAAATCAGTACCGACCCACGCTCCGCCCAGGTCGTCCGCTCACTGATCGAGCTTGCGCATAAACTCAATTACCGTGTCGTCGCTGAGGGAATAGAGACCGAAAAAACCTACACCATGCTCGCCGCCTGGAACTGCGATGAAGGCCAGGGTTTCTTCATGAGCAAGCCATTAAGCGCGACGCATTTTTCTGAAAAAATCCGCCACGGCGCGCCATCGCTCGTCATCGCGTTGTAATATCCGCACCAGCCAGGGTTTGCCTCAGCGCCGCGCGCGCGTCTCTTGGTTCACCCACGCGCGCGCGTCTTTTGGTTCACCTACGCTCGCGCGTAGAGGAAAACCTGATTTCCGGGAAATTCTCGCGCATCCGGTTCAGCTCCCAGCCATTGCGCACCAGATACACCGGCGCACCCTCGCGGTCCTCGCTCATCGCGTTCTTGTTCTGCTCGACAAACACCCGCAGCCGCGCCTGATCATCGGAGACAATCCACCGCGCAGTGTCGAACGGCGCTAGCTCGAACGCCACAGGCACCGCATATTCCTGCTCAATCCGGCTGGACAGCACATCCAG
>JAQNCU010000277.1 GCA_029077775.1 Acidocella sp.
GGCCAAACACCGTCGCTGCATCGGCGACGGCGTTTACGGCACGGGTCATCGCTTCACGGATCACGGTTGCATCGGTTGTGAAACGCGCCGCAAGCGTCGCTGGCGCTTCACGCTCCACCCGCGCGAGGGCGGCGAGTGATAAATGGCGGAACATCTCGATCTGCAGACGCCGGATCACCAACAAAACCATGTCCTGTGTCAGAACAGATTGAAAATACATCGAAATGCCTTTGACCACCGTGACGATCAAAACCAATATCGGTACCTGATAAAGTATTCGTGGATCTTTATGTGCAAACATCGTGAACGCCCAATCGATCAACGCCGGATAAAGTGCGGTGGTGCCGGACATGACCAATGTCATCGCCACGATCATGGCGATGCGGCCGCGATAATGTCGGACATGATCACGCCATAACCGGATAATCAGAGGAAACGTAGCAACATTCTGGGACATGGAGGCGGGATTAACCACAATTTCCCGCGCCGACCAATTCCGCTAAGCTCCAGCCCATGGACACGATTTTTAAGGGCGATTTGACAACTGCCGCCGGGCGCCGAAATGCCTGGGTCGATGCCTTATTCGTTGATCACGCCATATTGCGTATATTCTGGACAAATTTTGCCGAGGTGAAACCTGGCATCCTTTACCGCTCGAACCACCCAACACCGGGCAATCTCGCCGCATTTACGCGCAAAATGGGCCTAAAATCGCTTATAAATCTGCGCGGACCTGCCAATAACGGATCGGACGCGCTCTCTCGGGCCATGGCTGCCCGGCTCGGTCTCGATTTCTATGATATGGCCTTGGAGTCGCGCGGGGCACCACATAAAGACCGCATCCTCCGGCTCGCCGGTATTTATGCCACTATGCGGGCACCTTCATTGATCCATTGTAAATCCGGCGCTGACAGGGCCGGACTCGCGGCTGGACTCTTTATCCTGATCGAGGGCGGCACCGTCGCACAGGCGCTCAAGCAACTTTCTTGGCGCTTTGGCCACATCAAACAAGCCAAGACCGGGATCCTGGACCTGTTTTTCCAGGCCTATCAACAGGATGGCGAGAGCCGGGGCAAGCCGTTCCTCGATTGGGTAAGAGATGATTATTCTGAGGATGCGCTACGTTCAGCTTTTAAATCCGGATCACTCGCCGGGTTTATCAACGACAGGATCTTGGCGCGGGAATAACCGGGGATAACACAGGTAAGCCCTTCAGCGCCCTACGCCTTCAAAGCCGTTTTTTTCAACACGGCCTTCTGGATGACCTCTTGCACACCAGTCGCCGCCTCGGCCGCCGCGGCAGCAGCAACGTCGCCCCAATATGGTGAAATATCATCCGGCGAAAGGTCGTGGAGCTGCGTGACCTGACCGATTTTACGATGGTTGGCGTCAAAGACGCTCCAATCCATCTCCACCAGAAGCTGCCCGTTGCCATCGGGTTTGGTCTGTACATTACCGCTGACACTGAAATCGGCCTGTGAGGGTGTGTTGACCATCACATCGCCGCTGGAGGGGAGATCGCGGGACATATTTAACGCCAGAGAGTCGTCCCCATCCCCCGGCGCGCCCGAAACGTCTCCCATAAAAATGCGTGGCGGACGATTCTCAAGTGACTGGGGGTTGCTCTGCTGGACCTGCGCATTCACCGCAGCCAATGTTTTGGTCAGGAGCCTTGCATCATCTTTTGCCTCCATGGCCAGCATTGAGGGATCACCACCAGCCCACGCTGCAGCGGCAACCGGCGTACCCGGGTCGCTGGCATAGGTTTTTCCGTTCGGACCAACGATTCGGTAACGCGGAACCACGTCAGCCCCATTGACCGCGGCCGTAATACCCAAATGCCAGTTTTGGTCGGTGGCGGGTCCGGCAATGCTCGGCACATCCATATCGGCGAGTTGTTCGGCCAAATCCTGTGCAAAAAGCCGGGCAGATTGGTCGCCGAGCAGGGCGGAACCAGGGGTAGGCACCATCAGCACTGGTGCCGGAGGCATCGCCAGTCTGGCACCTTCAGCGCCCGGGTTACCATAAAACGGCTCGGGTAACGTACCGCACGCACTTAACACCAGCGGCAACAGCCATATCAGACGTCTCATAGACATATTACCGAGATCTGATGGCCAATCGCGGCCTCCCTGGCATGAACCCGGCGCCTGTGAGAGAAAAAATTCTGGCCGTCAGCATATGTGTCATGCGCTAAAATCTGTGTCACAACGCCTGTCGCCCGGAGACGTCTCGCGCAATATCCAGGCAGATCAAACTGCCAATGACCAGGACGGCCAAGGGTAAACAAATCGGCGTCCCGCCTGTCGCGCTCCAGGACGGGATCCCGCAGATCGTCCGATACCTCATAACTCGCTTGGTGAATGCAGGGACCGATCGCGGCGACCAAATCTTTGGCACCCATCTCGCGCATCGTTGAAACCGTCGCCTCCAACACGCCCGCAAGTGCGCCGCGCCACCCGGCATGTGCGGCGCCAATAATCGTGCCTTCACGATCGCAGACCAGAACAGGTGCGCAATCGGCTGTAATAACGCCAAGGCCGAGCCCAGGTATGGTCGAGACCATCGCGTCTGCGTCTGGTCCTTTGCCTGCGGCCCACGGCACCGTTACGACAACAACATCTGCCGTATGTATCTGCCGAAGCCCCAAAAGCCGGTCGGGTGGAAGCCCAAATGTGCCAGCAACGATCGCCCGATTTTGGCTCACCAGATCGGGAGAATCACCGCCCGAAAAACTGCAATTCAGGCTGTTATAGGGTGCTGCGGATACCCCCCCGTTGCGGGTGAAAAAACCGTGCCGCGCAGGCAGACTCGCCGTAAAAAATTTCATGGTACAAACCCCGGTAACGGCGGAAAATTTTGAGGGCACACAGCGAAAACTTTAAACAGACCCCCCATCGCTTCGGGAGCGGTCAGGCGCTGTGCCGCCATTTGCAATGTCGCGGCCGCGTTCGGGTATTTCCGGGCCAGGTAATCCGTCCGTTGGAAAAAGCCGAGAGCCGTCAAAAATTCATTCTGTTTTACGGGGCCCTGGCTATGCACGACATCAGCTATGGCTGCGAAATCCACATGCGCGGTGATATCTGCGCTTCCCGGCACGGCCAGCACATCGCCATATCGGCCATCTGAAATGGCCTGCACGCTTGCCCCCTCAGCACTTTTCGATGGACCATAATCAACAAACAACCCGACCGCATTGCGCCGTTCAAGTGCCTTACAAAAGTCTATTGCCGCTTCGTTTACCTCACGGACGGTACCGACGTCGTCATCTGGCAATCGATAATCGGTTTGGCGTTCCTCATAGGCGTGACCCAACACATACCGCTCCATCCACCCATTTTCGCGACGGATAAACTGCCTTACAGGTAACGCATCCAAAAACTCATTCGCGAGCAGGATGAGGGGGCCAGCGGGCAGGGTCGAGAGATCATCGTGCCACACGGCGTGGGGCACCAACTCCGCCTGTTGTGCCCGCAGGCGCGGCGACGTTTCGATAAAATGCGGACATAAGCCTGGCCAGCCTCTTAGAATATCAGCCATCATGGTGCCGCGCCCTGGCCCGGCTTCAGCCAAGATAAATGGCACGGGCGCACCCATCATCTGCCAGACTGTTTTTGCCCAAGCGCCCAAAATTTCACCGAAAACCTGCGAGATCTCGGGGGATGTGACGAAATCTTCAAATGGGTTGTGGCTGGCATAATAAAGCTGGTTTGCCCGCGCCATGAAGTGGTCGAAGCGCTCGGATACCAAAGATCAATGCCTTTTATGATGGCCAGCATACCAGATAAGACCAAGCCCGATAAACAACATCGGGATCGACAAAATCTGTCCCATTGTCGTTCCAAACGGAAGGAACCCCAAAAACGCATCAGGCTCCCGGAAACACTCCCCGATGATCCGGGCCATTCCGTACCCGGTCACGAAGATGCCTGTAATTGTTCCCGCCCGGTTGCGCAAAGCTTGCGACCGCGATGCCAGGAGCAATATCACAAACAAGGTTACGCCTTCGAGGCATGCTTCGATCAGTTCAGACGGATACCGGGGCAGGGGGCCAGCATCTGGATAGACCATGGCGAAGGGAAACCATGCCGGCGCGGGCCGACCCCATAACTCACCGTTCACGAAATTGGCAATCCGGCCCAAAAACAGCCCAATGGGCACAGCGACGGCGATCCGATCAGCGAATCTCAGTGGTGATAATTTATGTCGATGACAAAACCACAGGATGGCGATGGTAACGCCGATAAAACCGCCATGAAAGCTCATGCCGCCATCCCAGACCGCAGGAATTGAAAGCGGGTGGTTGAAAAAATAGACCGGCTGGTAGAACAGAACATATCCGGTCCGTCCACCAAGAATGATACCGAGTGTCG
>JAQNCU010000278.1 GCA_029077775.1 Acidocella sp.
GAACACGGACACCTCGTTGGTGAGGGTCTGCATCTTCACCGGGCGGTAGCTCAGCGCCACCTTGCCGTCATCTTCCACATACGCGACCGTATGCTTCATCCATTCATGGTCGTCGCGCTCGGGGAAATCGTCATGCGCCTGGGCGCCACGGCTCTCCTTGCGGGCTTCGGCGCTGACCATCGTGGTCATGGCGTTGCCCATCAGATTATCAAGCTCAAGCGCCTCCACTAGGTCGGAGTTCCAGATCAGGCTGCGGTCGGCAATGTGGACGTCGCCAAGACCGGTCCAGAGCTTTTGCATCTTTGCGACACCCTCGGTCAGGCTTTTGGAGTTCCTGAAAACCGCGGCGTGGCCCTGCATAGTCCGCTGCAACTGGTCGCGTAACGCAGCCACCTTCGTTCCACCTTTGGCGTTGCGGGTTTTGTCGAACCGGGCAAGACTCGCCTCCCCGGCGTTGCTGGGCAGGTTTGGCTGGCTCGCGCCAGGCTTTACGATCTCCGCGGCGCGATGAGCGGCGGCACGACCAAAGACCACGAGATCCAGCAACGAATTTGTGCCCAACCGGTTGGCACCATGCACTGAGACGCAAGCTGCCTCGCCCACCGCCATAAGCCCGGGGACGATGGCATCAGGGTTGCTTGCTGTAGGCCGCAACACTTCCGTCCGATAATTTGTGGGAACGCCACCCATGTTATAATGCACGGTTGGCAACACCGGAATTGCTTCCTTTGTGACGTCAACGCCCGCGAAAACGCGCGCGGTTTCAGATATCCCAGGTAACCGCTCATGTAAGATCTCAGCGCCGAGATGCTCCAGATGCAACAAAATATGATCTTTGTTTGGCCCGACGCCACGGCCCTCATTGATTTCAATGGTCATTGAGCGCGACACAACATCGCGTGAGGCGAGGTCCTTCGCGGTTGGTGCGTAACGCTCCATAAACCGCTCACCCTCGGAATTGGTCAGATATCCGCCCTCGCCACGCGCGCCTTCAGTAATAAGACAACCGGCGGGAAAAATACCTGTCGGGTGAAACTGGACAAATTCCATATCCTGAACCGGGAGCCCGGCGCGAAGCACCATACCGCCGCCATCCCCGGTACATGTATGTGCTGACGTGCAAGACAAGTAAGCGCGACCATAACCACCAGTGGCAAGAACAACCTGCTGGGCGCGGAAGCGGTGCATTGTACCGTCTTCCAGACACCAGGCCATGACACCGCGGCAGGCGCCCTCATCATCCATGATCAGATCAAGAGCAAAATACTCGACAAAAAATTCGACTTCATGCTTCAGGCTCTGCTGATAGAGCGTGTGCAATATGGCGTGCCCGGTGCGATCCGCCGCCGCACAGGCGCGCATTGCAGGTTCTTTACCATATTCCTTCATGTGGCCACCAAAGGGGCGCTGATAAATTTTTCCATCCTCAGTGCGAGAGAAGGGGACACCAAAATGTTCTAACTCATAGATCGCGGGTACAGCCTCACGACACATATATTCGATGGCATCCTGGTCACCCAACCAATCAGACCCTTTGACGGTGTCATACATGTGCCACCGCCAATCATCATCGCCCATGTTGCCCAGCGCGGCGCCAATACCACCTTGGGCGGCCACCGTATGGCTGCGCGTAGGAAATACTTTCGTGATGCAGGCCGTCTTCAATCCAGCGGCCCCCATACCCAGGGTGGCGCGAAGGCCGGAGCCGCCCGCCCCGACCACGATTACATCATAGGTGTGGTCGATGACGTTGTAGCCACCGATTTTTGGTTTTGACATCGCATTCATGAAGCAAAATCCGTTTTTTCAAAGGGCAAGTTTAAGGACCGACAATGCGCAAGCAAGTGCACACAACACAATTCCGCCCTTTAAAACCAAAAGAGAGGCGATACGTGCTGTTTCGCCATGGACATAGTCTTCAATTACGACCTGCAAACCCAAGGACAGATGATAAAATAACGCCGCCGTCAGACATAAATACAGTACCGCATTCCACGGCGCCGCCATAAAGGCAGCCATCTGTGGCTGAGACGTGCCGGATAGCATGAGAATAGATACCACAAAGTAAAGAGAGAGCGGCAGCAATGCCATGGCTGTTACACGCTGGGCCCACCAATGATGGGAGCCAGATTTGGCCGCCCCCAGACCGCGAGCGCGACCAAGTTCGCTGCGCATGATATGGACCGAAGGTGCGTCATCTCTGTTCAAGCCATTCACTTTGTTCACCATATCAATAAGCCAATGACCCAAAACGCGACGGTCAGACAGACGGAACCCGCGAACACCAATGTGCCCGACCGGTACATGACCGGAAGTTCAAACCCCTTCCCCGCATCCCAGGCGAGGTGCCGGATTCCGTTACAGAAATGATAAAAAAGGGCGAAAGTGAAGCCAATGAGAATAACCAGACCAATCCAGGACCCAAGGAATGCCTGTACAACGGAAAACGCCCCTTCCCCCGAAGCGGCTGAGACGAGCCAGGCCGTGAACAGCAATGTCCCGAGCCCAAGCGCGACGCCGGTTATACGGTGAAGGATCGATGTCAGTGATGACATCCTCAGCATATTGTAGGATTGAAGATGCGGTGAGAGGGGGCGGCGGACCATGACGCCCTGGGTATTTCGCCCGACCATCAGGGCTTCGCGAACATCTTTCACGTCTGCAAACCTTTCAAAAAGGCCGATTTAGAATTTTATGCTGCAGATGCTTAGTCCGTGGCTGGAACCCGGTCAACGCTCAATTGTGCCGATCAGGCAAGGAAGGTCCCGCCCAAACCCGGCAGGATTCCTATATTCGTTAACGCTTGGCGGGCCCTGAGGCTGGGCCATGCGACATGCCGTGTACCATATCTATACGTGGGCCAAAAACGCTGCGCTTTCAAATCTCCGATATATTCAGAGGATCGGATCAACCGCGATATTATTGTGACGCCGTGACGCTTGGCCCGGATCAGGCGAGTTGACGGAATTTTTTCATAGGCATGGCGTAGGGATCGCTGGGCGCGCGGTGGGTCTCTGAGAGCTGCGCCAAAAGACGTTCTACGCCATGACGCTCATCGAGTTCCTTCGCCATACGCGAGGCCATTGGCCATAGTAAAACTGTCAACTGCATCAGCAGAACAACCACTGCCGTAAGAAGCTGTCCACTCGCAAAAAATGTAGCGCAAGGAAATACGTGCCTGATATTAACGGACATTTATGATATATCCCAACAGTTTGATGAGCTAAATTGTAATGTTAATTATTAACAGTCAAGTAATTTGAATCACGGAAATTTTCAAAAGTATGATTTTTATATACAGAAATGTATTTTTAAGACGCGAATTTATTGTGATTTTTCATAGAAATCAAATTCGCGACAGCTTCACAAGCGCAAACATCGTATTAGAGACCTTATTCAAAATATTGATTTTTATGCTTTAAGAGGAAAAATTAACAAGGTTGTTCGAGTCGCTGAATATTCGTCAACATTTACTTAATAGCGGCTGATCATAAATTATAGATTCGTAAGACGCTGAGGTCACAAGAATGTGAAAAAATTACAGCCCGCTTATGTTGATTTTACATGAGGGTTGGAGCGTTTATCCATTTGCTGCCGGATGATGGGAGCTTTATCCGGTCGAACAGAAACGCTCTTAACTTGTTTTTGCAAACAATGTCATCCGATCAGGTCGTCTCTTTGAGTCAACTTGACCGGATGTTGCGCCAAGCGATGTCTTTCATTCGACCCGTTGCGCCGAAATACCCTCAAGCGAGGGCGAGTGTCTTTTTTTAATGATGTCAATCACTTGTCTGATCAGTTTCCGACATTTTCCGAATTGATTCCTCGACCACAGATAGTCTGGCCGCCAGCATTTCGGCCTCAGACCGTGCGCGCTGGGCAAGCTCGGCCATAGCCTCGAAATCTTCGCGCTTCACGAGGTCTAGTCGCCGGACGGCTTCATCAACGCGCGCCCGGACAAGAGCCGCCAGTTCTTCGCGCATACCTGATATGGCCGAAAGCGCACCACCAGCAACGCCCGCAAGGTCATCAAAGAATTTAGGTCTATCGGTCATGTCAACGGGCCTTCTCTCATAGGGGTTACGATCATATAAGCGCGCTCATGATATTGGTCACGGGTGGGGCGGGATTTATTGGTTCAAACTTGCATGCTGCGCTTTACGCGGCGGGGCAGGAGACAATAATCGCCGACTGGCTGGGTACAGGGTCGAAATGGCGTAATTTACAAAAACATCCACCATCACGGCTGGTCTCGCCAGACGCGCTGATAGAGTTCTTGAACGAAGGCCCAAAATTGACAGCAATCGTTCATTTGGGCGCGATA
>JAQNCU010000279.1 GCA_029077775.1 Acidocella sp.
GCAATATGGCCGCGCCGTGGCCGGGCGGGTGCATGCCGGGTTGCAGCGCACGGGCGGGGTGCGCCCGCCGCGCGAGTTTATGCTGATGGACCGCTCCGCCATCGGGCTCGGCAGTGTGTTTCTGCGGTTGAAGGCGGAGCTGAACTGGTCGCGGCTGTTCCATGAGACGGTCGCCGGGTTCGATGAGGCCGCCCTGGCCGCGCGCCAGGCCGAGGCGCTGGCGCAAGCCGGGGTGCCGCCCGCAAAGTGACGCGGGCGCCAAGCGATATGGCGTTTATGCGGCTTGCATCAGGGCGGTCTCGCTCATAAACCGGCGCTATGGCGATATTCAGACGTGGCTTGCGTGAGGGGGTGTTTTCCCGTGCGTATCGGAAGTTTTTGCATTCATTCTATGCGAACGATCTGTGGATCGATCTACGGCTGCACGCCAAACGCGAGGCCGTGGATTATGTGATCGCGCATATGGCCGAGGCGATGGTGTTGGCGGACCGGTTTGCGCTGCTGGGGTTTGCCCTGGACCGCGCGCCCGCCGAGGGGTTGGTGGTGGAGTTCGGGGTGGAAAAGGGAGCGTCTCTGCGGCATCTGGCTGGGCTGACGCAACGCGATGTGCATGGCTTTGATAGTTTTGAAGGCTTGCCCGGTGACTGGGCGGGCACGCGCGAGGCGGCTGGGGCATTTTCCCGCCGTGGGCGCTTACCGAAGGTGCCGGGGAACGCGAAATTGCATGTGGGGTGGTTCGATGCGACCCTGCCGGGCTTTCTGGCGGCCAATCCGGGTAATTGCGCGCTGGTGCATGTGGATTGCGATATTTACGACTCCACGGTTTGTATTTTCCAGCATTTGCGGCCCCGGATTGTGCCGGGCACGGTGATCGTGTTCGATGAATATTTCAATTATCCGGGCTGGCGGGCGCATGAGTTCAAGGCGTTTGCGGCGTTTATCGCGGATACCGGGTTGGGCTACCGGTATCTGGGCTTCAGCGCCGAGAAGGGGCATGTGGCGGTGGTGATCACCTGAATTGGGCTGGCTTGAATTATCGCCCCCCGTCGATCAATATGATTTTAATCAGTGAAGACTTTGAGGGATAGGTAAATGCGTCTTGCGGTTCTGAAGGAGCGTCGTGCGGGGGAAGACCGCGTGGCGGCAACGCCCGATACGGTGAAGAAACTGATCGATCTGGGGTTGAGCGTGGCGGTGGAGGCCAAAGCCGGGGTGTCAGCGGCGATCTCGGATGAGGCGTTTGCGGCGGCGGGCGCGCAGATTGTACCGGACGCGGCGACGGCACTTCAGGGTGCTGGGATTTTGCTGGCCGTGCAGGCGCCTGATGCAGCGGTGATGGGCTTGATGCCGCAAGGCATATTGTTGGTCTGCACCATGAACGCTTTTGCCGCGCCCGAACTGCTGCCCGGCCTGGCGCAAGCCGGGATCGACAGTGTGGCGATGGAGATGATGCCGCGTATCACCCGGGCGCAGAGCATGGATGTGCTGTCCAGCCAGGCGAATTTGTCGGGCTATCGCGCCGTGATCGAGGCGGCGGGCAGCTTCGCGCGCGGTTTTCCGATGATGATGACAGCAGCCGGCACGGTGCCGCCCGCGCGGGTGCTGGTGATCGGCGCCGGGGTGGCGGGTTTGCAGGCGATTGCCACGGCGCGGCGGCTGGGTGGGATTGTCTCCGGCACCGATGTGCGCCCGGCGGCGAAGGAGGAGATCAAATCCTTGGGCGCGGTTTATGTCGGAGTCGAGGACGAGGAGACCGCGAAACAGACGGGGGCTTATGCGACCCAAATGTCTGACGCGTTCCGCCAGAAACAGGCGGCGCTGATGGCATCGACCGTAGCCAAGAACGATATCATTGTGTGCACGGCCCTGGTGCAGGGGCGAAAGGCGCCTGTGATTGTGACCGCTGAGATGGTGGCGAGCATGAAGCCGGGCAGCGTGATCGTTGATCTTGCGGCTGATTCAGGAGGGAATTGCGCGGCGACTGTGCCGGGTGAGACGGTGGTGACGGAAAATGGCGTTACGATCATCGGGCATCGCAACTGGCCTTCGCGCATTGCGGTGGCGGCGAGCCAGCTTTATGCGCGCAATTTACTGACCTTTGTCGCCAGCTTCTGGGACAAAGAGACCAAGGCGATGAAGCTGACCGAGAGCGATGACCTGATCAAGGGTGTGCTGCTGACACGCGGCGGGCAGATTGTGCATCCCAATTTCCAAACCGCAGCGGCGTAACGGGAGACCCAGATATGACACCAGCAGATTTAGCGGCACAGGCCGCGGATTTGGCGCATCAGGCGTCGGTCCTGGCGCAGAACGCGGCGGGCGTGGCCGCCGTGGTGGCGCAGAACGCGCCGCCCGCCGCGCCGTTTGTGTATTTATTCACGGCCTTCGTACTCGCGATTTTCGTGGGCTATTATGTCGTGTGGAGCGTAACCCCGGCTTTGCACTCGCCGTTGATGGCGGTGACCAACGCGATCTCGTCGGTGATTATCGTGGGGGCCATGCTGGCGACCGGGCTGCGCGGCAGTTTCGTTGCGCATATGTTCGGGTTTCTCGCGGTGGTGCTGGTGAGTGTCAATATTTTCGGGGGCTTTGCGGTGACCAACCGGATGCTCTCGATGTTCCGTAAAAAATAAGGTCGTCCATGAACCAGTCTTATACATCGCTGAGTTATCTGATCGCGGCGGTTCTGTTTATCCTCGCGCTGCGCGGGCTGTCTCACCCCACAACCTCGCGCCGGGGCAACCAGCTTGGTATCGCGGGCATGGTGATCGCGGTGCTCGCGACATTATTGCATGGCGGCATGGGGTTTGGCGGTGTGCTGTTGATCGTGTTGGGCGTGGCGATTGGCGGGTCGATCGGCCTGGTGGCGGCGCAGCGGATCAAAATGACGGCGCTGCCGCAATTGGTGGCGGCGTTCCACTCGCTGGTCGGGCTTGCTGCTGTGTTCGTCGCGGCCTCGGCGTTGAACGCGCCGCAGAGTTTCGGGATCGGCTCAGCCGGGCATATCCATCTGGAAAGCCTGATTGAGATGTCGCTCGGCCTCGGGATCGGCGCGATCACGTTCACGGGCTCCTTGATCGCGTTTGCGAAATTGCAGGCGCTGATGTCGGGTACGCCGATTACGTTTCCGGGTCAGCACAAGATAAATTTGGTGCTGGGGATTTTGCTGTTTCTGCTGATCATTTGTTTTGTTGTGACCGGCGGCAGTTTTCTCGTGTTCACGCTGATCGCGCTGGTGGCGCTGTCACTCGGGCTGTTGCTGATCATCCCCATCGGCGGGGCGGATATGCCTGTTGTGGTCTCGATGCTCAATTCCTATTCCGGCTGGGCGGCGTCAGGCATCGGGTTTACCATCGGCAACCCGGCGCTGATTATCACCGGTGCGTTGGTCGGCTCTTCGGGCGCGATATTGTCGTATATTATGTGTAAGGGCATGAACCGTAGCATCTTTAACGTGTTGCTGGGCGGCTTCGGCACCACCGGCGGGGATGCCGCTGTGGCGGGCCCGGCGGGCGATAAGGCCGTGAAAATCGGCTCAGCTGATGATGCGGCGTTTATACTGAAGAACGCGTCTAAGGTGATCATTGTGCCCGGGTATGGCATGGCAGTGAGCCAGGCGCAGCACGCGCTGCGCGAGATGGCCGACACGCTGAAGAAAGATAATGTGGAAGTGAAATACGCGATCCACCCGGTGGCGGGGCGGATGCCAGGGCATATGAACGTGCTGCTGGCCGAAGCGAATGTGCCGTATGACGAGGTGTTTGAGCTGGAGCAGATCAACAACGAATTCGCCACCGCCGATGTTGTTTATGTCATCGGGGCGAATGACGTGACCAACCCGGCGGCCAAGACCAACCCGGCGAGCCCGATTTATGGCATGCCCATTTTGGAAGTGGACAAGGCGAAAACCGTGTTGTTTGTGAAACGCTCGATGGCGTCTGGTTACGCCGGTGTGGATAACGAATTGTTCTTCCGGGATAACACGATGATGCTGTTCGGTGATGCCAAGAAGATGACCGAGGAGATTGTGCAGGCATTGGGGCGGTAGAGGGAAAAACCGCGCCAAAAACTTTTTGGAACTGGGCCGGTGGCGGTGGCGCCGCAACGCCGATAAACCAGAGGATCAGAAATCTTCTGGTTCTTTTCTTCAGAAAAGAACATTCTTGCTGGCTCTAGGTAGGTATTTATACCAATCCGCGAAGACAGTGACACGCCCAAGTAATACCAGCTGGCCTAAAGAATGACTCTCGGCGGGCAGCAAGCGCTTCTTTTTGTGAACAAAAAGAAGCAAAAAAACATTATTAATCTGGGCCATTG
>JAQNCU010000280.1 GCA_029077775.1 Acidocella sp.
AAAATGGTCAGCGCGATGCTGGGCTGGCCGTCCAGCAACTCACGCTGATGCGTCGGCATTGTCGCGCGCGTGATCCGCGCCAGATCACCCAGCGCCACCGGACCATCTGGCCCCGCCACCGGAACCGCCGCCAAATCAGCGATCCGCCTCGGCAGGTCATGCAGCGCGATCAGCGCATCCTGGTGACCAAGCGTTAAATACCCGCCAGGGGCGAGGCTCACCTGTCCGGCCAGCGCGGTGGTGATGGCGCTCACCGGAATATGGGCCTGGGTCAGCGCGCCCATATCCGGCTGCACCCACAGCGCCTCATCACCGATCCCGGCGGTATCGACGATCTGCACACCGGGCACCGCGCGCAACGCCGGCACGATATCAGCGGCGATGACCCGCGCCACCCGCGCGCGCGGCACCGAGGCTGGGATCTGCACGGCATAATCCGCGACCTCGTTGATCGCATTGCCCATAATCTCGGCCAAAGGTGCGGCGGCGGGCGGCAATGCGCCCCGGGCGCGGTCGATCGCCCCGTTCACTGCCTGCAAATCGGCATCCGGGCTGGTCCCCGCGGTAAACCGCAAATCGGTCTCCACCAGCCCGTCGCCAATTGTCGAGCGTACCTCCGTTACATCCGGCAAGCCCAGCAACTCGCCCTCCAGCGGTGTTGCAACCAGGGTCTCCATGGTTGTGGCGGTGGTACCCGGCAGATGCGTGATCACGCTGATTGCCGGGAAATTAAAGCGCGGCAGCACCTCCGCCGGAATGTTCACCAGCGCATAAACCCCATAGCCAAACAGCCCAGCATACAAAATGAGCCACAAAGCCGGGCGCAGCAAAACTCTGGCGAGCGGATGGTCCATATCCAAGTTTAATCGGGCGGCTGGTAAAGGGCCGCGATGCCGCGATTATATAAAAGATATGCATCCACAACCACGACATCATCGCCGGGTGCCAAGCCGGATTTAATGATCGTGTCATAGCCCTGCGCATCGCCCGGTATCACCGCCACGGCATGGTCGCCCTTGGCATCATGGCGCATCACCCACCATTTGCCTTTATCGAGGATCAACGCCGCACTCGGGACCATTGTTGCCGTCTGCGCGGGCAAATTAATCGTCACCATGCCATGCGCCCCCGGGGTGAGCGGGACGGACGCGGACAGCGCCACAGGTACCCCGCCATCCGCCCGCGCACTGCCCAGGGCTCCGCGCCAGGTCACGGCAACCGGCGCACCGCCACCCTCGGGCGTGAACACGCCGCGCGCGCCGGTTTCAGCCATGTCGCCATAAAACACCGCCCTCACCCAGGCGCCATTTTGCGGCTGGACACGCGCCACCATGGCCCCCACCGCCAGAACATCGCCGTTCGCCGCGGTCACATCCTGCACAATCCCGGCCGCAGGGCTGCGCAGAACCATCGCCTGCCGGACCGCCGCCAATCGCGCCTTCGCCGTCGCCATAACCGATTCTGCCGCAACGAGCGCGCTTTGCGCCTGCACCACATTCTGCCGGGTCGAGAGCCGTACCCGGTATTTCTGTTGCTCCGCCGCCAGCGCCATCACCGCCGCATGGTCACTGGCCGCCGCCGCGTGCAACCCGGCCTGCGCCTGCACCAATGAAGCCGCCACTTGCGGCCCGCTGATTTCAGCCAATACCTGCCCGGCCGTCACCACGTCCCCCGGCATCACATCCAACCCGGCCAGCACCCCCGGCACAGCGGGCGCGATGCCAACCAGCCTGCTGGTCTGTACATCGGCATAGGCGGAAATGACCGGCGTTACCGTCGCCGCTGTCGCCGCGACCCAGTCACGCGCCGAGGCTGCCGCCAAAGCCGCGTTTGCCTGGCTCAACACCAGCGACACGCCCAGCGCCACCAACCCCCGCATCCTCACAACGCGCCATCCTGGTTCTCAACCTGCGCCTCGAACACGCGCCGCGCGTAATCGTCGAGCAGAGCCTCACATTCGTTCAATCGTGCCGCCACAGTCTTTGCCAGATCCGCCCCGTAATAATCCAGGCTTTTGATCTTCTCATACCAAGCCTTCAACTTCTTGAAATCAACCGTCTCCTCGTCAAGCTCGGCATAGGTGAATTTTTCAATCCGGATCTCCTTGGCGATCTCCGCCTCGAACCCCGCGCACCGACCCAAAACCTCGCGATACTCATCATCGCGGTCGGCCTTGAACCGGGCCATAACCTTGTTCTCCTGCGCGGCATCGAAGGCCATGGTCTCCAACAGCACGGATTCGCCCGCCATCTCGGCAATCTCAGCCTCCATCAGCCTGAGCTCCCCGATATGCGCCTCGGTCTTGGGCAACAAACAAACGCCGTTCTGTAAATAAACCGCCCCCATCGCCTTCAGACGGCGCCACAACGCCACCCGCCTGCGCGACGGCTCCGGCGGCACCTTATAGGTAAGCAGCAACCAAGCATTCATGCCCCGCTGCATTAAAGTAACCATCGTTACACGTCAAACGCGTCACTGCCTCGACTCCATTTCCCCGCGGCGGCGAAATATCATACACCATACCCTTATGGCGTCAGACCGTCCCATAGCCTCGCCCCAACCGCGCACCCGCCACAACCCGGCCAAATCCTGGGTCCGCGCGCTCAACGCCATCCGCATCCTGGACGAGCAGCCGCGCCTGACCCTGCCTGCTTTGCTCCACAGCCTCGCCGACACACATGGCGCGGCCACCGCCCTGGCCGATGAGCACGACCATTTGACCTATCAGGGCCTCGCCGCACGGGCCAGCCAATACAGCCATTGGGCCATCGCACAGGGGCTCGGTGCGGGGGATGTGGTGTGCCTGATGCTGCAAAACTGCCCCGATTACGTCGCCATCTGGCTCGGCCTGTCATACACAGGCTGCGCGGTGGCGCTGTTAAACACCAACCTGCCCGGCCCGGCGCTGGTCCATTGCATCGACCAGGCAGGCCCGGCGCATCTTATCATCGGCCACGGCTTCGCCCGGGTTCTGGCGTCCGTCACGGGCTCACTGCCCGACACCTTGAAAATCTCGACCCATGGCGACCAACAGCTTGAGGCCGACATCGCCACTTTGCCCACGCAACCGCCAGTCCTCGCCGCACCGCCCACGCCGCGGGACCGCGCGCTGCTCATCTACACATCCGGCACCACAGGCATGCCCAAGGCCGCCAACGTCACCCATGGCCGCATTATGGAATGGAGTTTCTGGTTCGCCGGCATGATGAACGCGCAAGCCACCGACCGGCTTTATGACTGCCTGCCGCTCTATCACAGCACCGGCGGCATCGTCGCCGTCGGGGCCATGCTGGTCTCCGGCGGTGCCGTCATCATCCGCCCGCATTTTTCCGCCAGCCGCTTCTGGGCCGATATCGTGGCGGAACGCTGTACGATCTTTCAATATATCGGCGAGTTATGCCGCTATCTCCTCACCACGCAGCCCGATGCACCTGCTATGGTCCACCATTTGCGCTTGTGCTGCGGCAACGGGCTGCAAGGCGATGTGTGGGCGCGTTTTCAGGCCCGCTTTTCCATCCCGCAAATCCTTGAATTCTACGCCGCGACCGAGGGCAGCGTCTCGCTCTATAATGTTGAGGGCAAACCAGGCGCCATTGGGCGCGTTCCCGCCTATCTGGCCAGCCGCTTTCCCATCGCCCTGGTCAAATATAACGCCGCCACCGACCAGCCATTGCGCGATGACAACGGAATGTGTATCCCATGCGCTGATGACGAACCCGGCGAGGCATTGGGCAAAATTCTCGACCAGCCGCAAAACCCCGCCCGCCAGTTCGACGGCTATACCGACAAGGCCGCCTCTGCCCGCAAAATCCTGCACGATGTCCTCAAGCCCGGTGACCGATGGTTCCGCACGGGCGATCTCATGCGCCGCGACGCCGCGGGTTATTATTATTTCATCGACCGCGCGGGCGATACCTTCCGCTGGAAGGGCGAAAACGTCTCCACCACCGAGGTTGCCGCCAGTTTACGCGCCTGCCCCGGCATCACCGAGGCCGTGGTCTTCGGCGTTCCCGTCCCCGGGCATGAGGGCCGGGCCGGCATGGCCGCCCTTACCGTCGCGCCAGATTTTTCCCTCGACACCCTACCAGCTTTTCTGGCCGACACCCTACCCGCCTATGCCCGCCCGGTTTTCATCCGCATCTGCGCCAGCATCCCCACCACGGGCACCTTCAAACTGCAAAAATCCGCCCTGCAACGGGAGGGCTATGGCCCGGATGCCCACCCGGACATCATCTGGCTGTACGACCGCAAAGCGGGAAGCTTCACTCAGTTAGACGATCCCCTGCGGGCGCGCATCGCCGCC
>JAQNCU010000281.1 GCA_029077775.1 Acidocella sp.
GCCACCGCCCGCGCCGCATCTGCCTGCGATGTGCCGGGAGCAAAGCGCACGGCGTAATCCGCCACCTCGTTAATGGCATTGCCCATGATCTGCGTGAAAGGCTGTACGCCGGGGGGCAGGGTCGTCTGGGCGCGCTCGACGGCGCTGTTCACCGCCTGCAAATCCGTCTGGGCGTTGGTGGTGTCGGCAAAACGCAGATCGGTCTCCACCAGCCCGTCGCTGATGGTGCTGCGGACATTCGAGACCCCCGGCAGGCCGAGCAGCACGCCCTCCAGCGGGGTGGCCACCATTGCCTCCATATCCGTGGCGGTGGTGCCGGGCAGATGCACCGTCACACTCACCTCGGGATAGTTGAAGGCGGGCAGTACCTCTTCCGGGATATTGAACAGGGCAAACAACCCGTAACCGAGCAGAGCGGCATAGATCATCAGCCACAAAGCCGGGCGGCCAGCCAAGCGGAGCAAAGCTGCTGGCATGGCTTAATCCGGCGGCTGATATTGGGCAGCGATACCCCGATGGTAGAGCAGTGCCGCATCCTGGACGATCACCTGGTCTCCAGCGGCCAAGCCGGAAAGGATGGGGGTTTGCGCGCCCTCCGCCTCGCCTGGCACCACCTGCACGGCGTGGTCCCCTTTTGCGTCATGCAGCATCACCCACCAGCGCCCGTCATCCAGCACCAGCGCTTCGCTGGGCACCAGCAGCACCGGGCGTGATGACAAGGAAAGACTAAGTGTGCCCGCTTCGCCCAACGGCAGGTCAGCGCCTGAGAAGGCGAGCACCAGCCCGCCATCGGGCTGCGCTCCCTGAACGCCGCGCAGCGTAACGGCCACGGCAGGCGCGCCATCGGCGGGGATAAACCGCGCCGCCATGCCGGGGGAAAGCGTGACCGCCTGCGGGCCATAAAGCACGGCCTTGACCCACGCCCCGGCAGCGGGTTGCACCACCGCTATGGCCTGGCCCGGCTGGAGCGAAGCCCCCGGCCCAGCGGCGAGGCTTTGCACCTGCCCAGCCACCGGGCTTTGCAGGCTGGTTGCCGCCCGCAACGCCGCAAGATCAGCCCGCGCCGCTTTCGCCGCCGCCTCGGCCTGCGCCACCGCAGCTTTGGTGGAAAGCTGATCCGCGAATTTGCCGCGCTCGGCGGCCAGGCTGGCATTGGCGGCATTACTGGCCCCTTCCGCCGTGGCCAGGGCCGCAGCGATCTGCGGCCCGCCAAGTAATCCTATGGACTGGCCCGGCCGCACGCTCTCGCCCGGCGTGATAGAGAGGCTGGTGAGCACGCCTGCTTGCTGGGCGGTGATGGTGACAGGCGTGCCCGGCTGCACTGAAGCAAAGCCGGAGAGAATGGGTGCCTGCTGGGTGGCCCTCACCGTTACCCAGCCGGCTGGAGCCTGTGCGGTAAGGACCAAGGCCGCCAGCATGAGCCAGAGTGGCCGCGCATATCTTGAGCATCGAATCATCCAGTCTTCATATGCGGGACCGCCGGGCAGAACGGCGCTATTTCGATGATAAATTTGTCATTTTTAGGCTTGCATGGAGGGAAAATGCAGCTTCACCCGTGTTTCGTGCCCCAGCGTGCTCTCGATTTCCGCCCGCCCGCCATGCAGCTCCAGGATAGAGCGTACAATTGAAAGCCCCAGACCCGAGCCCTGCGCCACCTTGTGGCCCCGCGCCGGGTCGGTCTGGTAGAAACGGTCAAACAGCCGGGGCAGATGTTCGGGCGCGATGCCCGGCCCTTGGTCGGCAATGGCAATTTCAACGCCGGCCGGACCACCTGAGATGGCCAGCGAAATTTCCGAATCCGGCGGCGCATGGCGCACCGCGTTGGCCAGCACATTGCCCACCGCCTGCCGGAAAAGCAGTGTATCCACATATAGCGTGGCCGTGCCGTCAATGCGGATGCATAAGCCCTTGGGCCGGGATTGCGCCTCATATTGCGCGGCAACCCAAGCGCAGATTTCGTTGGCCTCGCAGCGCTCATATCGCAGCGCGTGGCTGGGGTTTTCCACCCGGGCCAGAAAGAGTAGATTCTCGATCAACCCGGTCAGCCGCTGGCCATCCTCCAACGCGGAGGCGATAGCGGCGCGATATTCTGCCTCGCCGCGTGGGCGGGTGAGACACACTTCCAGGCTGCCATTGAGATTGGAGAGCGGCGTGCGCAGCTCATGCGCGATATCCGCCGAGAAGCGGGAGAGGCGCTCGAAATTGGATTCAAGATTATCCAGCATCTGGTTGAACACCTGCACCAGCCCAGTCAATTCACGCGGCCAAGGTGGATCGAGCGGAATGCGCCGGGAAAGCTGGGCGGGGGTGATGCTCTGCGCCACCTTGGCGATGCGGGCCAGCGGCTCCAGCGCATGCGCCGCAGCCAGCCGCCCGGCCCCCAGCAAAAGCGGCACCATCAGCAGGAAGAACACCGCCAAGGCACGATGAAAATCCGTCAGCAACGCTTCGTCGCGCGTGATGTCCAGCCCGATTTGCAGAACCACGCCGTCCTGTCCTTGGGCGCCTTGCAAGGGTAGGCTGGTGAGCAGCCAAGAGCTGTCTCCGGTTTGATAAGGGGTGAGTGTCAGATTCTCCACGCCGTGCGCGGCAGGAAACAAGCCTGCGGGAAGGGTCGCTCGCATGCCAGCCGTTTCACCTACCTGCTTTCCGGCCACCATTAGCCTGGCCTCGTAGGCGCGCAGCCGGGCGCCATCGGTTTCTTTCAAAATCTCATTGATGAGCATGTTCGGCGCGCCACCGCCTTCATTGAGATCATCCTGAAATTCCGCGCCCTTGGCCTGGAGAAAATCCTGGTGCGCAGCAGTGAAGTTCGCCTCCAGCTTCCAGTTGGCCAGCAGCGCGAACAGCCCCACTGCAAGTAGGGCGCCTAGCGTGTAGAGCAGCGCCAGACGCCCGCTGATGGAGGCCGGACGGAGGGACGGAAATTTCATATATCCAGCACATAGCCGGTGCCGCGGATGGTGTGCAGCAAAGCCGTTTCAAAAGGTGAATCCAGCTTGGCGCGCAGGCGGCGCACCAGCGCGTCCACCGCGTTAGCTTGTTGGTCGTGGAACAGGCCCCAGATCGCCTCGGCGATGAGGGTACGCGAGAGCACCCTCCCCTGGTTGCGCGCCAGCATTAGCAATAGCGCATACTCCTTGGACGTTAGCTGCAAGCCCATTCCGGCTCGGGTTACGCGGTGGCGCAGCGTGTCGATCTCCAAATCCGCCACGGCCAGCAGGCTGGAGCCGGGCGCCGCCTTGGGTAGCCGCGCCAAATTGCGCAGCCGGGCCAAAAGCTCCGCGAAAGCGAAGGGCTTGATGAGATAGTCGTTGGCGCCGAGATCAAGGCCGCGCACCCGGTCCTCCACATGGTCCCGCGCGGTGAGAAACAGCACCGGCGTGCCTCGCCCAGCTGCGCGCAGGCGCTTGAGCACCTCCCAGCCATCCAGCCCCGGTAACATTACGTCCAGGATGATCGCGTCGAACTCACCGGCCAGCGCCAAGGTCAGTGCATCTGCGCCATTGCCCACCGCATCCACGGCATGGCCATCCTCACGTAACCCCTTGGTGAGATAGTCGATCGTCTTTTGTTCGTCTTCGGCCAGGAGAAGCTGCATGATCCGGTCTTCGTGAGTATTCCGCTAGACTGTACCTTCAGGCGGTGGGGAGGCAAATGCCGCAGTGGCATTGATGGATCGGTACCGCCCGATGGTGCCTCCCTGGCAGGTTGTGTCCAGAGTAGAAAGATGTAGCCCCGCAGCGAACAAGTGGTCCCTCGACACCGATTACCGCAACCCAGCGCGATCGCATTTGAAACATTCCCTAGCCCGGGCAAATCTCCTCAAAGCGGGTGGATATCAGCTAACTACATTTAAGCGGGGCCAAGCCCCTGGTTGCGCACCCGCAAGGGGTGCGCTGTTGGGCGATCCGCCGGGCGGATCGCTCTTTGTCCGGCCCCACGGCCTCCCTCAGATCGATACGGCTTCACCCGTTGGTCTCTGCCGTCAAACTCCCAGACATCATGCTGCTATCAGCATTTTGTACTGCAACATCCAGCGCAGTCTGCTTGCGTACGGCTTTCGGCTGACGGTCAGTCTTGCTAACAGCCTTCGCCAACTTCTCCGCCACCTTCGCGGCCTTTGGCCGCATCACATTAATCGCAGCGGCATCCAACGTGTTTTTTATGTGTGCTGCATAATGCTTCTCGATCATCTCCACACTTGTGCGGCAATTCTTGGCGATCTGATAAATATCCGCCCCCTCCATCAGCCGCAGGCAGATATAGGTGTGCCGTAAGCTATACG
>JAQNCU010000282.1 GCA_029077775.1 Acidocella sp.
AAGTTTTTTGCGCCGCTTTTTTTCAAAAAAGCGGCTGCTTACTTGGATGTGTCACTGTCTTCGCGGATTGGCATAATACTGCGGGGCTGGTGGGGCGGCTGCGCGTCAGCAAAGAGTGTTATGCCAAGTGTCATCCTTTACGGCGATTGGTATAATACCAACGGTCATCGAGCATGAGGGTTGGTGTTAGACTTTTTTCTGGCGCGCGGCCGCCCTACCAGCCCCGCGCGCAATATCAACGGTCATAAAGCATGACTGTTGATATTAAATATTGTATAATAAACTGATTGATGGCTCTAGTTGCCGTGAGATCCCCGGCTCCAGAATAACAAAAAAGTTTTGCGGCGCTTTTTCAAAAAGCGCCTGCTTGCCTAATTTATCGGGGCAAAAACCCGACCAGACGTTCCGCTTCATCTACAATTGGGTCGGCGATAGCGGCTGCACGGCGCGCGCTGGTTTGCAGGGTGCGGTCGAGATGTGCGGGGTCGGCCAGCAATGCGGCGCTGCGTTCGCGGATGGGGGCGAGTGTGCCGATGAGTGCCTCGGCCAGTTTTTCCTTGAACGGGCCGAAGCCTGAGCCGGCATATTCAGTGAGGATTTGCGCGCTGCTCCGCCCGGTGATGGCGGCGAAGATGCTGACGAGGTTGGCGGCTTCGGGCCGTCCGGCCAGGGCCTCGGCATGGTCGGGCAGGGGTGCCGGGTCGGTTTTGGCGCGGCGGATTTTGGCGGCGATGCTGTCGGGCTCGTCGTTCAAATGGATGCGGCTTTGGTCGGACGGGTCGGATTTCGACATTTTTTTGGAGGCATCGCGCAGGCTCATGATCCGGGCGGTGGCGGGCGGGATATAGGGCTCGATACGGGGGAAGAAATCCACCCCGTAATCATGGTTGAATTTCGCCGCGATGTCGTTGGCGAGTTCCAGATGCTGGCGCTGGTCATCCCCGACGGGAACTTGTGTGGCGTGATACGCGAGGATGTCGGCGGCCATCAGGTTGGGGTAGACGAACAGCCCGGTGGAGACCGCCTCACGGTCGCGCCCGGCTTTGTCTTTGAACTGGGTCATGCGGTTGAGCCAGCCAAAGCGCGCCACGCAGTTGAAAATCCAGGCGAGGCGGGCATGGGCGTGGACCGCCGATTGGTGGAACAGGGTTTCAGGCTTGATGCCGCAGGCGAGCAGAATGGCGGCGTTCACGCGGGTTTGGTCGCGCAAGCCCGCCGGGTCTTGGGCCATGGTTATGGCGTGCAGATCAACCAGGCAGAACAGGCACTCATGCGTTTCCTGGAGCTTGACCCAGTTTTGAATGGCGCCGAGGTAATTGCCGAGATGCGCGATGCCTGTGGGCTGAATTCCTGAAAATATGCGTGCCATGGGCGCTGTGTTGTCCCGGAACTCTGGTCTGGTCAACCGCCGTTGGTGGGGGTGGGTTTGCGGCGGCGGCGCGCCAAGGCGCGCCATTGCCCGAGGTCGAACGCTCCGAGCGCGAGCCCGGCGCCGAAATAGGAGGCACCTCCGGTGATGACCAGCAACAGGAACGCAAGGATGCTGGTTTTGCCCGGTGGCAGCATGAACGCCGCCGCCATGAGCGCCAAGGCCATGACCAGCCCGGCGAGCAGGATCAACGGCACGCGGCGGCGGGCTGGGGCATCCAGCCGGAAATGGCCCCGCCGGATGAGCAAAGCGACCAGCCAGGCGGCATTGAAGGCCGAGGAGAGGCTGGTGGCGAGCGCCGGGCCGACGGCTTTGAGCGGGTGCATGAACAACAAATTCAGGCCGAGATTCAGCGCCACGGCGGCGATGCCGATTTTCATCGGTGTCATGGTGTCGCCGCGCGCGAAAAACCCCGGGGTGAGGATTTTCACCAGCGCAAAAACGGGAAGGCCGAGCGCGAAGGCCGCCAGTGAATTACCCGCGAGCTGCGCTGAATGCAGCGAGAAAGCCCCGCGCACGAACAGCACATCCATCACCGGGCGGGCGGCCACCATCAGCCCGATGGCGGCGGGCAAAGTGAGCATGAGCACGGATTCGAGCGCGCGGTTTAGCGCTGCCACCGCTGAAGGCTCATCATGCAACGCGATATGCCGGGTGATGGCGGGCAGCAACGCCGTGCCCGCCGCCGTGCCGATCACGCCGAGGGGGAGCTGGTTCACGCGGTCCGCGTAATACAACAACGAGACCGAGCCCGCGGGTAATAGCGTACCGATGATGATATCGATGGACACGTTAAGCTGCGTGACCCCGGCGCCCACCAGCCCCGGCGCCATACGGCGAAACAGGCTGCGCATACGCGGGGTAAGCCGGGGGCGGGGCAACATCAGACGCATGCCCGCCCGGCGCAGGGCGACCAGAAGCAGGCCGAGCTGGGCAACACCCGAGACCGTGACACCCCAGGCGAGCGCATAGCCGGGGTTTGGCGCATAACGGCTGAAGGCAAGCATAAAGGCGATGGAGAACACGTTGAACAGCAAGGGTGCCGCCGCCGCCGCCGCGAACCGGCCCATGGCGTTCAACACGCCCGAGATCAGCGCCGTGAGGCAGACGAAAAACAGATACGGGAACATGATGCGCGTGAGCACTACCGCGAGCGCGAATTTCCCATGATTTCCAGCGAAGCCCGGGGCCAGGACATACAGAATCCACGGCATGAAGATCTCCCCCAGCACTGTGACTCCGCCCAGCCAGAAGATCATCACGGCGGTGGCTTCCTGGGCGAAGCCCGCGGCGGCCTCGATACCGTCCTGGTGGAGGATGGTGGAGATCGAGGGGACGAAGGCGGCGTTGAACGCGCCCTCACCGAACAGACGGCGGAACAGATTGGGCAGGCGAAGGGCGACGAAGAAGGCATCGGCCACAGGCCCGGTGCCGAGGATCGCGGCGATGAGGATATCGCGGGCGAAGCCCAGCACGCGGCTCGCCATCGTCCACACCCCGACCGTGAAGGCGCCGCGCATCATGGCGGTGCCGCGCGCGGCAGTATAAAGCCATAGGTCGGGTATATATTGCGCCCCATCTCGTGCGCCGGTTCGTACCATACCCGCACCCGCGTCCAGTTATTCGCGGCGGAGACATCCCAGACAGGCTGGTCATGTTCGATCCGGCCCGGCAGCCAGTTCGATTGCGTGACCAGGATTTTACGCGGCCCGGTGACAGCCGTGACCACCGCCAGATGCCCGACATCCATGGCCCCGTGCGGCGCAAAGACCAGCACCGCACCAAGTGACGGCTGGTGGCTGCGCGGGTAGCGGCCCGCCGCTTCGCCCCACCATTTATAAGCATCGCCGGAGAGTTCGATGCCCGAAACAGCGCGCGCATAGGGCACGCAGGTGAGGTTGGTGGCGGTGCCGAAATTTACCGGGTTGGCAAAATGCGGTCCACCGCAGGCGGTGAGCGCGAGACACAGCATAGGTACAAAATAGCGGGTCATAAAACCGCCAGCGCGCGGGCCAGGGCGGCGATGGGGATGTCATAGCCGAGCGCCTGGGTACACCCAAGCGGCGGGGCGTTTAGCGGGGCGTAGCTGGGGGCCGGGGCAAGGCATAATTGCCATTCGAGGTCCAGGGCGCGGCACGCCATGCGAATTTGCTGTTCAGCCCAGCCTTCGGGCGCGATTTCAAGGATTTGTGTGCCCGGTCGGCAAAAGCCCAGCACGCCAGCCTGCGCAAGGTCGGCAATGATCACGCGGCTGGCGCGGCTCAATCCGGCGATGGTCTCATCCAGCACAGCAGCGTCCGGGTTCAGGACGAGAATCTGCCGGGCGCGCAGCCAGATTGTCAGGCTGCGCTGGTTACGCAGGCTGAAGCGCGCGCGGGCCTGGTTGGGCAGAATGGCGATCGTGGCGGGCGGATGCGGGACCATAGGGCGGCGGAGGCGTGCGATTATCGTCGCGTAAGCCGCATCCCCGATTACATCCGGCGCGGATTGCAGAACGCGGGCGAAGCCTGTGGGCTGCGTGATTGTGAGGTAGGTGTCCGCCAGACCGAGCCTTTCGAGCATTTCAGCCTGCACGGGCGTGAGCGCCCCGCCGGCCGGGATGGCTTCATGCCCCGGCATCAGGCTGAGACTGGCGGCCACGCCACCGGACAGGAACCGGCCAAGCGGGATGCCAACCCCGGTCGCCAGCAGGATAATGCGCCGCGCCTCAAAATTCGTGGAATCCAAGGCAATGGTGATGCGGCCATCGGGGTGGCACAACACTTGTTCGTGGGTTGCCAGATGGCGAGGCACGGACGGGCCAGACGGCGGCCCGGCGTAAAAACCGGCCCATTTGCTGCCGCCCAGA
>JAQNCU010000283.1 GCA_029077775.1 Acidocella sp.
TGTGTCACTGTCTTCGCGGATTGGCATAATACTGCGGGGCTGGTGGGGCGGCCGCGCGTCAGCAAAGAGTGTTATGCCAAGTGTCATCCTTTACGGCGATTGGTATTATAAATAATTTTTTAGATAATCTGGATGATGTCACCGGGTTTGATGGTGCCAGCGTTGGTGACCTCGGCGAAAACGCCAAGATCGACATGGCCGAAATTTTGTTGCAGTTCACGAACCGGGTTGGCATCACGGATGGCGGTGTCTGGGTTGACGCTGGTCGCGCCGCAGCGGTCGATCCGGTCTTGGACGAGGAGGGTTGCGGTGCCGATGCGGATGGATTTACCCAGCCAGTTGAATTCCTCCCACGGGGGGATGTTGTCGACATAGATATTTGCGCGAAACCGGCGCTTGTCACGGTGACCGGCGACAGCGGTCAGTGCGCCCAGCGAGCCGAGGCCGATGAGGCTGACGACCTGCGAGACATGGTCGCAAAAGCTGTGGTCGGGGATATGGTGGAAGCTGGGCGGGGTCTGATTGGTGCCGAACCAGGCCTCTGGGCCGAGATAGAGGGTCAGGAACTGTGTGAGGTGAGCCCGGCCTTCGGCGGTGAGAGGGTTGGCGGTGATGCTGGTGGCATCCGGGGCGACGATCGTGAGAAGGTTTTTGCGGTCGTTAAACGAGGTTTTCAGGAGCGCGATGCGGGCGTTGCGCAACAGGCACATGAAGTTTGTTTTCGGCACCCAGGCGGGGTTCGCGGCGTCGAAGCTGGCATCGCCCTGGGCGAGCGCGAAGGCGCGGTCCCACGGGATGCAGCATCCAGGCGCCAGGATAGCCTGGGGCAAGTCTTCTGGGCTCAGACCTTTGACGGGATAGCGGTACAGGGAGTCGATATGCATGTGAGCGTTACCTCTTGAGCCAAATCATGGCTTTGACCATATCTGTTAGGCAAGCCCGTATTGTTGCCTCGGGGAGGGATAATGCGTGGCGGTTGCCTATCTGCATTAGGAGCCGAACATGGATTTTGAGAAATTTACCGAGCGGGCACGAGGGTTTGTGCAAGCGGCACAGACCATCGCGATGCGCGAATATAACCAGCAGATCACGCCCGAGCATTTGCTGAAGGCGTTTTTAGATGACGAGGAAGGTGCGGGCAGCGGGATGATCCGTATGGCGGGCGGCGATGCAAAAGCCGCGAAATTGGCGGTGGACGCGGCGGTGGCCAAGATCCCCCGGGTGAAGGGTGACGGTGCCGGGCAGCCGAATGTCACACCTGATTTAGTGCGGGTGCTGGATGCCGCTCAGCTTGGTGCCGCCAAAGCGGGCGACGAGTTCGTCGCCCAGGACCGGCTGCTGGTGGCGCTGGCGGCGAGCGACACGCCAGCCGGGCGGGCGCTGAAGGCGGCGGGGGTGAGCGCGCAAGCGTTGGAGCGTGTGGTGACTGAGGTGCGCAAGGGGCGGAAGGTGGATTCAGCGACCGCTGAGCAACAATTTGATGCGTTGAAAAAATATGCGCGCGATGTGACGCAACTGGCGCGGGACCAGAAGCTGGACCCGGTGATCGGCCGCGATGAGGAGATAAGACGGACAATCCAGGTGCTGGCGCGGCGGACCAAGAACAACCCGGTGCTGATCGGCGAGCCCGGGGTTGGCAAGACCGCGATCGTCGAGGGGTTGGCGCTGCGGATTGTCAATGGTGACGTGCCGGAATCGCTGAAAAATAAGCGGGTTTTGGCGCTTGACCTGGGCGCGCTGGTGGCCGGGGCAAAATATCGCGGGGAGTTTGAGGAGCGGCTAAAAGCGGTTCTTAAAGAGATCGAGACAGCGCAAGGGGCGGTGATTTTGTTCATCGACGAGATGCACACGCTGATCGGTGCAGGTAAGGGGGATGGCGCGATGGATGCCTCCAATCTGTTGAAGCCGGAACTGGCGCGCGGGGCGTTGCATTGCGTGGGGGCAACCACGCTCGATGAATACCGCAAGCATGTGGAGAAAGATGCCGCTTTGGCGCGGCGGTTCCAGCCGGTGTTTGTCGATGAGCCCAGTGTGGGGGATACGATATCTATTCTGCGCGGAATTAAGGAAAAATACGAGTTGCACCACGGGGTGCGAATATCCGACGCTGCGTTGGTGGCCGCGGCGACACTTTCCAACCGATACATTACTGATCGGTTTTTGCCTGACAAGGCGATCGATTTGATGGATGAGGCTGGGTCTCGGTTGCGGATGCAGGTGGATAGCAAGCCCGAGGAACTGGATGAACTCGACCGGCGGGTGGTGCAGCTGAAGATCGAGCGGGAGGCGATGCGCAAGGAAGATGATGCGGCATCGCGCGAGAGGTTGACCAAGCTGGAGCAGGAACTGGCGGCGTTGGAGGAGAAATCAGCCGACCTCACGCGCAAATGGAAGGCCGAGAAGGACCAGTTGGCAGACACACAGAAGCTGAAGGAACGGCTGGATCAGGCTCGGAACGATGTGGAGATGGCGCAACGCAAGGGTGATCTGGCATGGGCTTCGGAGCTTTTATACGGTGAAATCCCCTCATTGGAGAGGCAATTGGCCGCGCAGACGGAAGATCGTCTGGTAAACGATGCGGTGACGGAGGAGAGCATCGCCGCGATTGTATCGCGCTGGACTGGCGTGCCGGTTGAGAAAATGTTGGAGGGCGAGCGCGCCAAGCTGTTGAAAATGGAAGACGCACTGCGCGGCCGCGTGGTGGGGCAGGAGGCTGCGTTGCTGGCGGTGGCTAATGCCGTGCGCCGGGCGCGGGCTGGATTACAGGACCCGGGTCGGCCGATTGGTAGTTTTTTGTTTCTGGGGCCAACAGGCGTGGGCAAGACCGAATTGACCAAGGCGCTGGCCGAATTTCTGTTCGATGACGAGCGGGCGATGGTGCGGATCGACATGAGCGAGTTCATGGAAAAGCACGCGGTCAGCAGGTTGGTTGGCGCGCCACCGGGATATGTTGGGTATGATGAAGGCGGTGTGTTGACCGAGGCGGTGCGGCGGCGACCCTACCAAGTGGTTTTGTTCGATGAGGTCGAGAAGGCGCATGAGGATGTGTTCAACATTCTGCTACAGGTGCTCGATGACGGCAGGCTGACCGATGGCCAGGGGCGCACCGTGGATTTTCGGAACACGATCATCGTGCTGACATCCAACCTCGGGAGTGACATTCTGGCCGCCCAGGCCGAGGGCGAGGATGTGCGGATGGCCGAAGCCGCGGTGATGGGCCGGGTGAGGGAGCATTTCCGACCGGAATTTTTGAACAGGCTGGACGAGATCGTGCTGTTCCGGCGTTTGCAGCGGGTGGATATGGCGACGATCGTTGGTATTCAACTCAAACATCTGGAGAGCTTGCTGGCCGACCGGAATATCCGGATCGAGCTTGACCAGGCGGCGCGGGATTGGTTGGCCGAGGCCGGGTATGATCCGGTTTACGGCGCCCGGCCGTTGCGGCGGGTGATCCAGCGCAATCTGCAGAACCCCCTGGCCGGTTTGATCTTGGAGGGTGCGGTGAAGGATGGCGATGCTGTGCTGGTCACCGCTTCCGAGGGCGGGTTGATGATTGGCGGGCATCTGGCGCAGGCCGCATGAACATGCTCTGCTTCGGGTACATAAAACCCTGAGGAAACCATGCCGAAATCCGCCCTGCTTGTGATCGACGTGCAGAACATTTACGCCAATCCTGGATCGCCGCTTTTGGTGCCGGGATTGGCGGCGTCGCTCGCACGCATCAACGCGTTGATCGGGGCGTTCACGGCGCGCTGTCAGCCCGTGATCTATGTGCGGCATGCGCACCGCGCGGATGGGCGTGATGCCGGGCGAATGTTTGATTTTGGCGGAGCGGCGGAGCCTGTGAGTTTTGTCGAAGGCACGCAGGAGGCAGATTTCGTGCCCGGCCTTTCGGTTTTAGCGGAAGGGTTGCACGTGACCAAGAGGCGTTATTCCAGCTTTGAGGGAACGGAGCTAGACGGGCTCTTGCGCAGCCTTTCAGCGGATACCGTGGCGATTTGCGGGTATATGACGAATTTCTGCTGCGATTCCACGGCGCGGGCGGCGCATGACCGGGATTATTTTGTCGATTTCATCGCCGACGCGACGGGCGCCCCGGATCTTGCTGAGACTTTTAAGCACCCGCAGATTATTGAAGCGGTCGCGACGACCTTGGCGGCCGCCGTGCGCGCGGTGGCGTCGGCGGCGCGCGCAGCGACCGCGCGGGCGTGCGCCGAGCGGTAGGCGCGCTTGGTGCGGGTGATCGCCTTCTGCTTGTGGCTCTTGA
>JAQNCU010000284.1 GCA_029077775.1 Acidocella sp.
CGCGGGCTGGTTCTGGGCGCTGATCATCGGCGGCGGCATCTGCTACACCATCGGCGCCATTATCCAGAGCACGCGCCTGAAATTCCAGAACCCGGTCTGGCATATCCTGGTCCTCACCGCTGCCGCCCTGCAATACGCCGCCATCAGCCGCCAGCTCACGGGTCATATTTTTTGAAGTTGCATGAGCAACTTCCGAGGCGCAATTCCCTCTCCGGCCTGTCCCTGCGCGACCTTGAATATGTCGAAGCGGTGGCTGAACTCCAGCATTTCGGCCGCGCGGCGGAGCGTTGTAATGTCAGCCAGCCCGCTCTGTCTGAGCAAGTGCGCAAGCTTGAGACACATCTCGGCGTCGCCATTTTTGAGCGGACCAAGCGCCGCGTCGCCATCACCACCCAGGGCGCCATCCTGCTGCAACAGATCGACCGCATCCTCGCCGAGGCGCGCAATCTTATGGCCATGGGGCGGCAGAACAGCGCCACCCTCAACGGCATCCTGTTGCTCGGCGCCATCGAGACTCTCGGCCCCTATTACCTCCCCACATTGCTGCAACAATTACGCCGCGACCTGCCGGACATCGCGTTGCGCCTTACCGAAAACCGCACTGCGGCCCTCATCGAGCGTCTGCGCCATGGCGCGCTCGATGTCATCCTAGCGGTCACCACCCCGGACATGCCGGGCCTCGCCAGCGCGCCGATCTTCTTCGAGCCCTTCTACCTCGCCACTCCGCGCGACCACCCGCTCGGCAGCATCGCCCCCATCCGGCTGGAAAGCCTGCCCACGGATGACCTGCTGCTGCTCGAAGAGGGCCATTGCCTGCGCGATCAGGCATTGTCGCTCTGCGCGGGCGCACCGCGCGCCACCCGCCACGCCACCAGCCTGGAGACCCTGTGGCACATGATCGCGGCGGGGGAGGGGTATTCCCTGCTCCCCGCCCTGGCCATCGCCGCCCGCCCGGACATCGCCCGGCTGGTCGCCTGCCGCCGCCTGGACCAGCCCCATGCCGGGCGCATGATCAGCCTGATCTGGCGGATGAGCGACCCGCGCGAGAGCCAGTTCCGCGCTTTGGCGGCGCTGTTGGCGGCCCATTTGCCATCAGGTGCCGCGCCTAATCTATCGTAAAAAACGATCGATTCAATCTGATTCATCGTCTTTTTTACTATTCAGACGCGGGCTATGGAACGATCATGAAACATATCCTCGCCCCGCTTCCCGGTCTCGCTGTGTGCCTCGCCCTCACCGGTGTCGCCATTATTTTGCAGCATATCGAATTCGCCATTCTGAACGATGCCTATCTTGAGGCGCTGGTCCTCGCCATCCTGCTCGGTCTCGCGGTCCGCGCGGCATGGCTGCCTGGGGCGCGGTTTCAGCCGGGCATCCATTTCGCCGCCAAATTCCTGCTGGAACTCGCGGTCGTGCTGTTGGGGGCGGCGGTCTCGGCGCGCAGCGTGCTGCGTCTCGGGCCAGGCTTGCTCATCGGCATCGTCGCGGCCGTTTTTGTCTCTATCCTGGTGAGTTATTTCATCTGCCGCGCCTTGCGTCTGCCATCCCGGCTCAGCCTGCTGGTCGCCTGCGGCAATTCCATTTGCGGCAATTCCGCCATCGTCGCCGTCGCCCCGGTCATCGGCGCCGATGCCGACGACATCGCCGCCTCCATCGCTTTTACCGCCGTGCTCGGCGTCATTGTCGTGTTGTTGCTGCCCCTTCTGGTGCCATTACTGGCCCTTACGCTCACCCAATACGGCATTCTGGCGGGTCTCACGGTTTACGCCGTCCCGCAGGTCCTCGCCGCCACATTACCCATCGGCGCGCTCAGCAACCAGGTCGGCACGGTGGTCAAGCTTGTCCGCGTCCTTATGCTCGGCCCGGTGGTGTTCATCCTCGCTATGCTCACCGCACGGCTGCGCGAGGAAACCGATGAACCAGCACCCCATCTTACCGCGGGCGAGCGGCCATCGCCGGGGATGCCAAAACTCCACCAGCTCGTTCCCTGGTTTATCCTCGGCTTCCTCGTACTGCTCGGCCTGCGCTCGGGCGGGCTCATTCCGGTCAGCCTGCTCAGCCCCACCAAATCCATCGCCTCGCTGCTTACCACCATCTCGATGGCCGCTCTCGGCCTGGGTGTCGATGTTCGCGCCGTCGCCCGTGCGGGCGGGCGTGTGACGCTCGCGGTCACGCTCTCATTATTGATGCTGGCCGCCCTCAGCCTCGGCCTTATCTGGCTGCTGGGGATCAGGTAAGTGCCGCCATCGCCTCTGGGTCCAGTGTCAACCGCGCCGCCGCCGCCAATTCCGCGAGTTGGCCAAGGCTCGTCGCACTCGCGATCGGCGCGGTGACACTTGGCCGTGCGATCAGCCAGGCAATCGCCACTTGCGCCGGGCTCGCCCCCAGCCGCTGCGCCTGCGCGTTCAGCACATCGAGCATCCCAAACCCATAGGTCTTGGCATAGCGCGCCACGGTCGCGCCGCGCGCCTGGGTGCTGATATCCGCCTGCTTGCGATATTTCCCGGTCAAAAACCCCGCCGCCAGCGCGTAATAATTGATCACGCCGACCTCGCGTTCCAGACAGAGCGGCTCCAGCTCGGCCTCGTAAGCGGCCCGGTCGAGCAAATTATACAAGGGCTGGAGCGATTCATACCGCGCAAGCCCGTGCGCCGCACTCACATCCAACGCCGCACGCAGCCGCGCCGCCGTGTAGTTCGACGCCCCGATCGCGCGAACCTTTCCCTCCTTGATCAAGGCATCGAACGCGCCGAGTGTTTCTTCCAAGGGCGTCTCGGCATCATCGGTATGCGCCTGGTACAAATCGATATAATCGGTCTGCAACCGGATCAGCGAGGCCTCCACCGCCGCCCTGATCCGCGCCGCGCTGAGCCCGGTTTTGCCCGCCCCCAGATCCATTCCCACTTTGGTCGCGATGATCACTTTATCGCGGCATTTCCGCTCCTTCATCCACACGCCGATGATCGCCTCGGATTCGCCCCCCGCATGGCCCGGCACCCAGCGCGAATATACATCAGCGGTGTCGATCGCGTTCAACCCCAGCGCCACCAACTCATCGAGCAACCGAAACGACATCGCGGTATCCGCCGTCCAGCCGAACACATTGCCGCCGAACATCACCGGCGGCAAAAAAATCCCTGACCGGCCAAGCTGTTTTGTGCGCACAGCCTAAAACCCTTCCAGCACAATTTTCCCGCGCACCGACCCCGCCTCGATGGCTTCATGCGCGCGCCGCAGATTGGCCGCGTTGATCACGCCAAAATTCGCGGTCATCGTGCCCTTCAGCACATGCGTATCGACCAGATGCGCCAGCGCCTCCAGCGTGCGGTGCTGCGCAGATATGCTAGGCGGGGCCAGCATCCCGCGCGCGAACACATATTCCGTGTGCAGCGTGCCGCTCTTTTTCATCAACGTGGAAATATCCACAGGCCCGCCACCGGATTCGATAATGCCGATTGCGCCCTCAGGTGCCAGCAATTCGCACAGCTTTTTAAAATGCACCCGCTCATGGCTCACGCAAAACACATAATCCGGTGCGGGCAGCCCAAGGTCGCGCAGCTGCGCCGCCATGTCCTGATGATGGTTGATCACATGGTGCGCGCCCATCTCCCGGCACCAGGCCACCGTCTCCTCGCGTGACGCGGTGGCCACCACGGTCATGTCGGTAAGCTCTGCCGCCAACTGCACCGCGATGGAACCCACGCCGCCCGCCGCACCAACGATCAGCAACACCCCGCTTGCCATCTGGTCGCGCGGGATCTTGAACCGGTCGAACAACATCTCCCAGGCGGTGAGCGCGGTCAGCGGTAATGCCGCCGCCTCGGCAAACCCCAGGCTGCGCGGTTTATGCCCGACGATCCGGTCATCGACGAGGTGAAACTCCGCATTGGCCCCAGGTCGGTCTGGCACGCCCGCGTAATACACCTCATCACCGACCGAGAAATTCTGCACATCCGGGCCGATCGCGCGCACCACGCCCGCCGCATCGAACCCCAGCACCCGCGGCTCGCCCAGCGGCTCATTCCCGCGCCGGATTTTGGTATCCACCGGATTGACCGAAACCGCCTTCACCTCGACCAGCAGATCATGATGGCGCGGCACCGGCACGGCCAGCTCAACATCGATCAGCGCGTCAATATCGCTAACGGGCCGTGAATGGGTAAACGCAACAGCTTTCATGGGAAAAGTCTTCCGATCATCGTGAATGTTTTATAACCACGTAGCAGCATGCACGAGCCTACCCATCCGCGCTACCCACTC
>JAQNCU010000285.1 GCA_029077775.1 Acidocella sp.
CTATGAGGTGGTCACGATGGATGACGCGGCCCCGCGCGGCGATATCTTCGTCACCGCCACGGGCAATGTCGATGTGATCACCATCGACCACATGCGCGCCATGAAGCACCGCGCGATCGTGTGCAATATCGGGCATTTCGACAGCGAGATCCAGATCGAGAGCCTGCGCAACTACAAATGGGACAATGTGAAGCCGCAGGTCGATGAGATCGAGTTCCCCGATGGCAAGCGGCTGATCGTGCTGTCCGAGGGGCGGCTGGTGAATTTGGGCAACGCGACCGGGCATCCCAGCTTTGTGATGAGTGCAAGCTTTACCAACCAGGTGCTGGCGCAGATCGAGCTATGGACGGCGCCGCCGGGCAAATATGAAAACAAGGTGTATGTGCTTCCACGGCATCTCGATGAGAAGGTGGCGGCGTTGCATCTGGCGAAAGTGGGGGCGAAGCTGACGCCGCTGACAAAAAAACAGGCCGAGTATCTCGGGCTGGCGCAATCCGGGCCGTATAAGCACGAGCTGTACCGGTATTGAGGGTAAAAGCGGGTGGCATCCTGGCCCTGATCGGGCTGGGGTGCCTGCTGGGCGGCATGGTGTTTTTCGGTGCAATCGTGGCGCCCGCCGTGTTTATTAAATTGCCGCCTGAGGTGGCGGGGCCGTTTATCCGCGTGCTGTTCCCGTTTTATTACGCCTACATGGCTGGGATGGCGGCTTTGGCGGCCCTGGGGCTGTGGCTGGCGCGGCGGCGGCGCGATGCGTTGGCCGCTGTGGCGCTGGTGGCGGTCACTTTGGTCCTTTGGGATTGGTGGCTGCCGCAATTGGAGGTTTGGCGGCTGGCCGGGAATGTGGTGGCGTTCAACCGGGGGCACGGCATTTCAGTCGATGTGAATGCCGCGCAGTTGCTTGCGGCGTTGTGGTTATTGGTGCGCGCAGCGATTTGAGATGGTGAGCGTGAGACTGGTCTGCCCGATGATAGTATCGCACGGGTCGGCTTGCAGCCTGCGGATCGCCGCCTGGACAGTGGCGCGGCTGGCGGCGTCGGCGCGGATGAGCAGCAGGATGATGGTGGGGGACGCGGATAAATCTGGCCAGTGGCCGGGCCGGATGAGTGCCACGAGCGCGGTATCTGGCAGCCTGGCGATGACCGGGCCGGGGATGCCCACGCCGTCATTGCCGTAGGGGACCAGGATGAGCGGATTGTGGAGATGTTGCCCCAGCGCCTGGGCGGCAGCGTTTGATCGTGGCTGGGCGGTGGCCGGGGCAAGAGCAAGCCCGATGACGGCGGCGGCTTGCAGGCAAAATTGCAGCGCCAGCAGCCAGCCCGGTAAGGAGGCCGCGAGCAAGAGTGCGAGATAGGGCATGGCGAAAGCGAGATAACGGATCTCGATGGGTGTGTTGTTGAAGATGAAGCCGAGGGCGAGCAGCCCGGCGGGCATGGCGGCGGTGCAAAGGCCAAGCAAGGCGGTTGCCGGGTGGGCGCGGTGCCAGATGGCGCAGGCCAGCATGACCATGACGAGGCTGAGCGCGATGGTGGCGATGGTTGCGAAAGGCCCGGCGTAGAGCGGCAGGCCACCATAGAGTGCGGCACCGCCATCGCGCGCCAGTAACGTGATGGCGTGGCGCAGGGAGAAGACGGTGAACTGCCCGGCGCGGCTGTTGCGTTGGGCGAGAAAAAACCAGAGATCGGCGGGTATCCAGGCCAGGAACGCGGCCACCAGAAGCCCGTTGCGCCGGTGGTTCCGGGTGGCGATGAGATGCCAGCCGAGCATGGCAAGAGCGGGAAATATGGCGAGATAATTCGTGAAACCAGCGGCACCGAGGGCAAGGCCCGCCGCCAGCGCGTGGCGGGCCCGATATTTGCGCGCGGGCATGGCCAGGGCAAAGCCCAATAGGTTGAAAAACTGTGCGAGCGCGAAGCCCCGCGCGACGATGCCGGTATAGGCGAAGGCGAAATTCAGCAGCGTGAGCGCCATGGCGGGCAGGATGGGGATGTCCAGGCCGCGCGCGATGATGGCGAGCAACCAGAGCGACCCCAACGAGATGGCCACCGAGAGCAATCGTGCGGCGAACCAGCCTGGCCCGGCGAGGTATCGCCAGGCCTCCAGTAGCCAGAAATAAAGTGGCGGGTGGACATCGCCGCGGCGCAGGTTCTCGGCGATGCGCCATAGGCTGGCATGGCCTGTATAGAAAAACCGTGTCTCGGCTGGGTGGAAAATACCCGTGGGCCAGGCTGGGCGGGCATGGCCGGCAGTCAGGAACAGCGAATAGGCTTCATCATATTCCGGAGGGCGGGCATAGGCGATGAGCGTGAGGATGATGGCGGCGATGAGGAGGCGTTGTGCCATGACCATGGGCCAAGGCTAGGCCGGGGATAAAATCGTTACAATATCATCATTAACATATAATGTGCATGATTACGTTCCGAAATCGCTCTGAATTTTTGGGTCGAGCTTGCGGGCTTGCGCGATGTCCGCGTTGGCCTGGGTGGTTTGCCCGAGCGCCTGTTCGGCCAAGCCGCGGCCATAAAGCGAGCTGGCCTGCGGTGTGCCGTGGGATAAGGCGGCGCTGTAGGCGGTGATCGAACGATGATTATCGTGCAGCTTGAGATAGACGAAACCCAGCGAGTCCAGCGTGGTCGGGTCGTTCGCCACGAGTTTGAGGGCGTGTTGGCAATCAGCCAGAGCGGGTTGCAGATCGCCGCCGATGGCACGGTTCCAGCAACGATTATTCCAGGAGATGTTGTCGTCCGGGTGTTCGGCGATCAAATGCGAATAATCATTGGCGGCCTTGAGGTATTGATGGTCTTGTTCCAGCACCATGGCCCGGTTGGCATAGGCCGCGTCATCATTGGGGTCGAGGCTGATGGCTTTGTCGTCGTCGCTAAGCGCTGCGGGCAGATTGTTCAGCGCCGCCTCGTCCTCAGCGCGTTGATCATAACCGGCGGAGTCAAGCGGCTGGGCGGCTATGGCGAGGGTGGCGTCGGCCAAAGCGGCTTGCGGGTTGTTGGTCTGCCGATAGGCGGCGGCGCGCGATATATGCAGGACGAAGCTGCCATGGGGCGTTAAATCGCCGTGCGCGATGAGGGCGGTGAGATGGCTGATCGCGGCTTTCAGGTTCCCGAGCTGGCCGTCGCTCAGAGCAAGGTCTATGCCCGCCTGGATATCGCGGGGGTCGATGGCCAACGCGCTGGTGGCGTCGGAATGGGCTGAAGCACTCTCCCCCAGGGACAGATACAGCCCGCTGCGGGCGATCAGGGCCTGGATGTCGTTGGGGGCAAGGGTGATCGCCCGGGAGAAATCAGCCAAAGCGGCTTTGGGGTTGTTCTCGGTCTCATAGGCCCCGCCCCGGGCGAAGAAGCTGTCAGGGTCGGATGGGTTCAGGGCGATGGCGGTGGACTCATCGGATATGGCGAGGGTGATTTGGCCCGTGGCGATTTCAGCCAGCCCGCGGTCTATATAGGCGGCATAGGCGTTATGGTTGAGGGCGATGGCGTGTGAGGCATCTGCGATGGCAGCCGGGTATTGGCCCAGATGCGCCTCCGCCACACAGCGTTGGATATAGGCGTTGATGTCGTTTGGCGTGAGCGCGATAAGCCGGGTCTGGTCGGCGAGGTCGGCGGGCCAGAGATGCATGGTCTCCTCGCCCACGCCACGGATGAAATAGCCGCGCGGGTTGGCGGGGTTGGCGGCGATGGCGCGGCTGGCATCTGCCATGCTGGGGCCAAGCTGGTTCTGGCGGCCCTCAGCCAGCGCGCGTTCCAGCAGCGCATGATCGTCGGTGGGGGCAAGGGCGAGGGCGGCGCTCTGGTCGGCGATGTCGGCGGTGAAGGCACCGGTGGCGAATTCGGCGTTGCCGCGCAGGGAGAACGCCGCGGGCAGTGTTTTGTTCAGGGCGATGGCGGCGCTGGTATCGACGATGGCGGCGTGGGGGTTGTTCAACGCCAGTTCAGCGCGGGCGCGGGTGATGAGGGTTTGGGCGTTTTCCGGGTTCAGGGTTACGGCCTCATTGGCGTCGGCCAAAGCCGGGCCGGGCTGGTGCAAAGCGAGTTCGGCATTCGCGCGGTTGGCAAAGGCTTCGAACAAAAAGGCGCCGAGGTCTTGCCCTGCGTTCAGGATGGCAGTGCAGCCCGTGATGCTGGTGTGCGGATCATGGCTCTGACAGGCGGAGACGCGCGGATCGTCGGTCTGGGCCAAGGCGGGGGCAGCGAGGGCGGCGAGCAGCAGGCTGGCAGACAAAGCGCGCTTAAGCGGCATTATTCA
>JAQNCU010000286.1 GCA_029077775.1 Acidocella sp.
GCATGCAGCGCGGCGATCTGGCGCGTAAATCGGTCCTGGCGGATTTCGGCTTTCGCCTGCCTTCCTGCGTCGATAACCGCCCGCTCAAATTCGAGGAATGGGACGATTTCCGTCCGCAATCCGTGTTTGTCAGTGCCACCCCCGGCAGTTGGGAGATGGAGCGGACGGGTGGCGTGTTCGCCGAGCAGGTTATTCGTCCCACCGGGCTGATCGACCCCGAGACTGAAATTCGCCCGGTTGAACACCAGGTGGATGATCTGCTCGGCGAATGTCGCGCCGTCATCGCGCGCGGCGGGCGGGTTCTGGCCACCACCCTCACCAAGCGCATGGCCGAGGACCTGACCGATTATCTGACCGAACAGGGCGTCAAGGTGCGCTATCTGCATTCCGATGTGGACACGCTGGAGCGGATCGACATCATCCGCGACCTCAGGCTGGGTGTATTCGATGTGCTGGTCGGCATCAATCTGCTGCGTGAAGGGCTGGATATCCCTGAATGTGCGCTGGTTGCCATTCTGGATGCCGATAAGGAAGGGTTTCTCCGTTCCCAGACCAGCTTGGTGCAAACCATCGGCCGCGCCGCCCGTAATGTTGAAGGGCGGGTCATCTTATACGCCGATACCATGACCCGCAGTCTGAAATTCGCGATCGAGGAAACCGCGCGGCGTCGCACCAAGCAGGCCGCCTGGAACGTGGCGCATGGCATCACCCCGCAGAGCATCAAGAAAAATATTGGTAAGGTCATCGAATCAGTGTTCGAGCAGGATTATGTCACGGTCTCGCCGGTGAAGGATTCCAGCGTCGATGAATTTGTCGGCAAGGATCTGAAATCGAGCATCGCATTGTTGGAAACCCGGATGCGCGCCGCCGCCGCTGATTTGGAGTTCGAGGAGGCAGGAAGGCTGCGCGATGAAATCAAACGGCTGGAGGCGCTCTCGCTCGGCCTGGCCCCGCCACCGCCCGCGCCGCGCCGGGCGCGCGAACGCGGCCCCGTGCCGCTTGGCCCCGGCGGCGGCGGTTATGACCCGGGCTTGCGCAAAGGCAAGGGGGGGCGGCGGCGTGTTTGACGCTCCGGGTAAGCCGGTCATTATAGGCGCATGAAATATGTCCTGGTCGCTCTGTCCGCGTTCGCTTGTCTGTTATCCGGGGCTGCCCATGCGGCTGTGGCGCTGACCGGGCAACACGCGGTCTACGACCTCACGCTCTCGAAGGTCCGTACCCATGATGTGACCGGTGCCACGGGCCGGATGAGCTTTAATGTGGTCGATGGCTGCACGGGCTGGGGGACGACCCAGCATATGACCCTGCTATTGCGCAATGTTGACGGCTCGCTGACCAAAACCGTGTCAGATTACATCACATGGGAGAGCAAAGACGGCAAAAACCTGAGCTTCACGCTGCGGGAGAGCGATAATGACGGCAAGGCGCAGATCGATGATGCGGGCACCGCCACCCATACCGGGGGCAATGATGCTGGCGTTATCACCTATACGGTGCCCGCCAACACAACGTTGAAGATGCCGCCGGGGACGTTATTTCCCATGGCGCATACCGAGGCATTGCTCGACGCCGGGGCGGCGGGGAAAAAGTTCATTGCCCCGCTTTTGTTCGACGGGACCACCGCTGATGGCGCCCAGGCGACCTTTGTTGCCATACTCGGGCACCATGGCCCAGGCCCCAACGTCCATCCTGCGTTGAAGAATCTGGGCAGTTCGGATGTGGATATCGCGTTTTTCGAGCGCAAGAACAGCGACCAGAACCCGGATTTCCGCACCCGGATGCGGTATTTCGACAATGGCGTGGCCACCGGGCTGGTTCTGGATTTTGGCGATTTTATCATGACGGGCAAGCTGGTCAGCCTGACGGTTCCCCCCTCACCCTGCGGCAAGTGAGGGTGTCTCCGGGTTTATTTTTGCGCGCGCGCCAGGCTGGATGAGATCGCGGCCTCAGCCGCGGCGCGGTCTGCCCAGCCTGTGATTTTGACCCATTTGCCTTTTTCGAGGTCCTTGTAATGCTCGAAAAAATGCTTGATCGCGTCGCGCTTGATGGCAGGTAGCTGGGTAACCTCGGCGATGTCGGTATATTCGGGGTGGACCTTGTCATGCGGGACACAGATGATCTTTTCGTCCAGCCCGGCCTCATCCTCCATTTGCAGCAAGCCGATTGGCCGGCAGCGGATCACCGCCCCTGGGGTAATGGGGGCCGAGATCAGCACGAGCGCATCCGCCGGGTCACCGTCATCGGCCAAAGTGCCGGGGATGAAGCCATAGGCGGCGGGGTAGGTCATGGGCGTGAACACAACCCGGTCCACGATCAGCGCCCCGCTCTCTTTGTCGATCTCGTATTTGACGCCGGAACCCGCCGGAATTTCAACGACCACGTTGACATCAAACGGCACATCCCGGCCGGGCGATAATTTACTGACATCCATGTGCGAGGCTCCCTTTTACGCGCCTCGGCCCTATAGCCTGACGGGCGGCATCTTGCCAACGCTGGCGGCCCGGTTCTAGACGGTCATGGCGGCTGTGCTTGTAGAATAGTGATAGTCACATCGCCTAAGATTTTGGCGCCGGTAGCTCAACGGTTAGAGCGGACCGCTCATAACGGTTTGGTTGCGGGTTCGATTCCTGCCCGGCGCACCAAAATCCCCGGGCTTGTTGCCGCCTCGCGGGCCGGGCTTTATACCGCCCGCATTGTCGCAAAGGGTGATCCATGGCCGCTTATCAATATGTTTACGTCATGAAGGACCTGACCAAAGCCTATCCGGGCGGGCGGGAGGTTTTTAAAGGCATCACCCTGTCGTTTTTGCCGGGCGTGAAAATCGGCGTGCTGGGCGTGAACGGTGCCGGTAAATCGACCCTGCTGAAGATCATTGCCGGGATCGAGACGGAATATGGCGGCGAGGCCTGGGCGGCGGAGGGCGCGCGGGTGGGCTATCTGGCGCAGGAGCCGCATCTGGACCCCAGCAAAACCGTTGGCGAGAACGTGGCTGAGGCGTTCGCGGCATTGCGCGCCACGCTGGCGCGATTCAACGAGATATCCAATGAATTCGCCGAGCCCATGGACGATGCCAAGATGGACTCCCTGCTCTCTGAGCAGGCCAAATTACAGGAGATCATCGACGCGCAGGATGGCTGGGACCTCGACCGGCGTATCGAGATCGCGCTGGACGCGCTGCGCTGCCCGGCCCCGGATCTGCCGGTCGGGCCGCTCTCAGGCGGGGAGCGCCGCCGGGTGGCGCTGTGCCGGTTGCTGCTTGAAAAACCCGATCTGTTGCTACTCGATGAGCCGACCAACCATCTGGATGCCGAAAGTGTCGCCTGGTTGGAGCGGACCTTGCAAAATTATACCGGGACCGTGATCCTGGTCACCCATGACCGCTATTTCCTCGATAATGTCACCAACTGGATACTGGAGATCGAGCGTGGCCGGGGCATCCCGTATGAGGGCAATTATTCCGCGTGGCTGGAGCAGAAGCGCAAACGGCTCGCCCAGGAGGAAAAGGAGGAATCCTCACGCCAGCGCGCTTTGGCCGAGGAGCAGGAATGGATCGCCTCATCGCCCAAAGCCCGCCAGACAAAGTCCCGCGCGCGTATCCAGCGTTATGAGGAAATGCTCGCGAAATCTCAGGAGCTGTCTGGTGGCGTGGCCGAGATCGTCATCCCGCCCGGCCCGCGTTTGGGTGGCACGGTGATCGAGGCGATCGACCTGCATAAAGGTTTTGGCGAGCGTGAATTGATCGACGGGTTGAATTTCAAGCTGCCGCCCGGTGGGATCGTCGGCGTGATTGGCCCGAACGGGGCGGGCAAGACCACTTTGTTCAAAATGATCACGGGGTTGGACAAGCCCGATGCGGGCGCGCTCAAAATCGGCGAGACCGTGAAGCTCGGTTATGTTGACCAGTCCCGTGACTCGCTCGACCCGGATAAAAATGTCTGGGAGGAAATTTCCGGCGGTACGGATGTCATCCATCTCGGCAAGCGGACGGTTGCGTCGCGGGCTTATGTCGGGGCTTTTAACTTCAAAGGTTCCGACCAGCAGAAAAAGGTTGGGATTTTATCGGGCGGTGAGCGTAATCGCGTGCATTTGGCGAAGATGCTGAAATCCGAAGCCAATGTCATTTTGCTCGATGAGCCGACCAATGACCTCGATGTGGACACGCTGCGCGCGCTGGAAGACGCGCTGATGGAATTTCCCGGCTGTGCCGTGATCATCTCGCATGATCGCTGGTTCCTCGACCGGTTGGCGACGCAT
>JAQNCU010000287.1 GCA_029077775.1 Acidocella sp.
GCCGGCGGGGACATCTTGATAGCCGACCGCCTCCTTAGACAAAGGTGCCGGGGCCGCCTGGGCTTTTTGGGTGAGCAAAGCAACGCCGGTAAGGGCGGCGGCGGTGCATAATTTACGTCTGGTTGTCATGCTTGGGGCCTCAGGCGGTGGGCGGTATGAGAGCGATTTTCGTGTCGAATTTCGGCCCGGCGGAACCCAGGGCGCCATATAAAACCAGGCCAGTGACGGCGTTGCCCGATCTCTGTTGGCCCAGACGGAAGGTCTCGGTCGATGCCTGGCCATTTAACGTGAGCGTGCCGCGCAGGCTGGCACCATTCTGCGCGCACGCGCCGACGATGTGGACATCCATCCCCGAACTGGTGGTGAGATGCTCATCCAGCGTGCAGTTTGCGCGGTCCCCGTATAATTCTAATGTGCCGGAAATATCTTTAACCATCTGCCCTGCGACCCTGGCGCGCGTGTTGCCGGTGCTGAGATTGACCCAGTCTGAGGCGAGCGCACGATCCGCCGCCACGTCTGCCGGGGTGACGTTCGGCTGCCCCTGATTGCCCCAGGAGGTGCGAATGAAGTTGGATAATGCCGCAATCTGCTGGTCGCTGAGTGACTGGTTGAATTCCGGCATGCCAGACTGGGCCTGATGCCAGGGCGTGAAACCGCCCAGCACCATGCTGATCAGATTATCCGCAGGGCCGTTCGATATCGACGGGTTCTGCGCGAGATTCGGGAAATTATTCGTCACACCCTGGCCATTGGCACCATGGCAGCGCGCGCAATTATCGGCATAAACCTGCGCACCGCCCGCCGTGGCATCCGCCATTGCCGGTGGTGCGGGCGGGTTATCACGGGCATGGGATGCTGTTTGCAGATACGCCACGATATCCTGCACGTCAGAGGCAGGCAGGCGGCTTAGACTATCTTCCACGACCGCCTTCATCGGCCCATAGGGCGCGCCGTTTCCAACCGCGCCGCCCTGGGCCAGATATTGATAGAGCGCATTCGGGCTCCACCCGCCGACGCCATCGGTTTTGGACGATGAGATGTTCGGCGCGTACCAGCTTTGCGAGAGAATTTTACCACCCGCCAGGGTGGTCGATGGTTCAACCGCCATCAACAAATTCCGCTGGCTGTGACATTCCGCGCAATGCTCCAGCGCCTGGACGAGATACGCGCCGTTGCGTTGTTGCTGTGTCCAGGACGGGTTATATTGGATGGGCGTACGGTTGAAATACAACAGCCGCCAGGCGAGCAACCCCGCGCGCATGGTAAAGGGGAACGACATTTCGGTCTCGCGATTTTTCTGCGCCACCGGGGTTATGGAATCAAGATAGGCTTTGAGCGCCATGACATCGTTGTATGAGAGTTTATTGTAATCCTGCCAGGGCATGACGGGGTACAGATAACGCGGGAAGACGAGCAGCGAATTGCCGGGCGAGATGCCGTTATGCATCACGTTCCAGAATTGCGCATCGGTGTAGGTGCCGATGCCGTCTGCCTTATCCGGGGTGATATTCGGTGAGAACAGATCACCGAACGGCGTTTGCAGCGGTACGCCGCCAGCGTAGGGCGCGCCGCCCGGCGTGGTGTGGCAATATTGGCAATCACCCGCCACCGCGAGGTATTTGCCGCGCGCGATTTGCGCCGCCAAAGCCGGGGTGGCGGGCTGGGTGACCGGCTGGGCGACCATATCGCCGGACATGCCCGAGGGCGGCGTATCCAAGACCGTGCCGGGAGCCGGCGAGGATGGCGCGGTTGCCTGTGCGGAGGCAAACGTAACGAACCATACGCCCACAAATGTTAGACACAGGAGCAGGCACGCCGCATCGGCAAAACGAAATTTTTTGGAACTCAAGCACCGCATCCCTGTTTCCTCATATCCCCGAAGGTTTGGCAGCAGGCCGCCACGCCCCAAACCCGGCCACACCAACCGTGGCCGGAAACCTTGTGATTATAAGAGACAATACCCTTGACCTTGTAAATGATCATTCCCAGACCCTTATTCAATTCGCAATCGGCCGACGGCGTGCAGAATATCGGGTTTCTGTCATCTATTTCATGCAAGGCGCGGGCCGACCAAGGCGCTGGGCCCTATCACCAGGAACCTGTGAATGACGGATATGGACGATGGGTCCCTGCATGACATGAGCGAAGGGTCGGCGCATCTCGATGGTGCGGAGCGCGAGCTCGCGGCCCGGCATACGGCACCCCGGGCGCTGATCATTCATGAGATCATTCGTGACGAGGGCGAGCAGGAATTATCGCGCACAGTTACAGCCCTGGCGCTGTCGGGCCTCGCCGCCGGGCTGTCTATGGGGTTTTCGTTTCTAACCGAGGCGCTGCTGCAAAGCGGGCTACCACAATCAGACTGGCGCGGCATTGTGACACCCTTGGGGTATTCGGTAGGGTTTATTCTAGTGGTGCTGGCGCGTCAGCAATTATTCACTGAGAGCACGCTCACCGCCGTGCTGCCGGTGATCACACGGCGGGATGGCAAGACCTTGCGGGCGGCGGCACGGTTATGGGCGGTTGTGCTGGTGGCCAATTTGCTCGGCACGTGGATTTTTGCGGCGTTTATCCATCTACCGGGGATTTTCTCCGATGGGGTTAACCATGCGTTGGGTGACATCGCGTCGCAGGCGATCCCGCCATCGTTTTTCCCCACCATGGCGCGGGCCTTTCTGGCGGGCTGGCTGATCGCGCTGATGGTGTGGATTTTGCCGAGTGCCAATGCCGCGCGTCTGCTCACCATTATGCTGGTCACGTATGTGGTGGCCCTGGCGCATCTTTCACATATCGTCGCGGGCTCGGCGGAGGCCGCGTATAGCGTGCTCGCGGGCCATGCCTCAATGGCGCAATATGGCGCGTTGTTTCTGGTCCCGACATTGCTCGGCAACATATTGGGCGGGGTTTTGATGGTAACGGTGTTGAACCACGGCGCCGTGGTCTCGGAGATCAAATCCGAATAGACTGACATGGCTGAAACCATCCCGCGCTGAGGGTTTGTATGGAAGTTGTGATTGCGACAAATGAACCGGTGCGGCTGAGCTTTCTCATGGTGTTGCTGAAAGATGCCGGGTTCACGCCGGTATTGTATGATGGCTTTATGGCGGCGGTGGAGGGAAGCATCGGCGCCATCCAACGCAGGATTGCGGTGCCCACCGCCCAGGCGGCACGGGCGCGAGAATTTTTGCGCGAGGCCGGGGAGTTGTTTTAATTTTTCTTGGGCGTCAGATGCGAGACCAGGCCCGCCGTGGATGCGTCTAGCCCCGTGGCGGGGTGTTTTCCGATGATGACGGGCAGCAGATTGGTGGCCAGTTCCTTGCCGAGCTCCACACCCCATTGGTCGAAGGGGTTGATGTCCCAGATTGCGGCCTCAGTAAATACCCGGTGCTCATAGAGCGCGATCAGGCGGCCTAGCATATGCGGGGTGAGCTGATGGTAAGCCAACGTGATGGAAGGCCGGTTGCCGGGAAATTCCCGGTGCGGGTTGCCGCCCGCCTGGGCCAGCGTGCGGCCTTTCATCAGGGCTTCACTCTGTGCCAGGCAATTGGCGATGAGCAGATCATGATGTGCGCGCATATCTGGCTCGTGGCCTTCCGCGGCGATGAGAAACTCGCAGGGGATGATGTCGGTGCCCTGATGCAAAAGCTGATAAAAGGCGTGCTGGCCGTTGGTGCCGGGTTCACCCCAGACCAGCGGGCCGGTGGCGCGGGCGACCGGCGCGCCTGATATGGTCACGCGCTTGCCGCTCGATTCCATGTCGAGTTGCTGGAGATAAGCGGGGAAGCGGGCGAGGCGCTGGTCGTAAGGCAGGATGGCGCGGGCGGGGAAGCCGCAAATATCGCGGTGCCAGATGCCGATCAGGGCGAGCAGGATGGGCAGGTTTTTGGGCAGCGGTGCGCTGCGGAAATGCTCGTCCATGGTGTGGGCGCCTGCCAGGAATGCGGTAAAATGTTCCGGGCCGATGGCCATGATGACGGGCAGGCCAATGGCCGACCAGACCGAATAGCGCCCGCCCACCCAGTCCCAAAAGCCGAAAATCCGGTCCGGCGCGATGCCGAAATCAGCGACTTTTTGCAATGATGTCGAGATGGCGGCGAAATGCGCGCCGATGGCGGCCTCCCCCAGCGCGTCCGCCAGCCATTTGCGGGCGGACTGCGCGTTTGTCATCGTCTCGATGGTGGTGAAGGTTTTCGACGCGATGATGACGAGCGTGGTGGCGGGGTTCAGATGGCGGATGGTATCCGC
>JAQNCU010000288.1 GCA_029077775.1 Acidocella sp.
CGTTGACGGGTCTGGAACGTTCGGATCGCCCGGAGGAAATCCAAGCGCGTGAGGCCCGGCCACATGACATCGGAGAAGTACAGCTCACTGTACGCGGACTGCCACAACAGGAAGTTGGAGATCCGCTCCTCGCCGCTCGTGCGGATGAGCAGATCGGGGTCGGGGATGCCCGTGGTGGCGAGCAAATCCGCGAACCGCGCCTCGGTCAGCGCCTCGGGTGCGATGCCTGCGGCGATCGCACGGCGCGCGGCCTCAACAATATCCGCGCGCCCGCCATATGAGAGCGCCATAACCAATGTGAGCCGCGAATTACCAGCGGTTTTGTCCTCGGCATCGGCCAGTTCCTGGGCCAGGACGGGACCGAAGCGGTCGCGCTCGCCGATGGTTTTCAAGCGCACACCCTGAGCGTGCAGCTCGTTGAGTTCACTGCGCAAATAATGCTTTAGCAGAAATGTCAGGTCAGCGACCTCAGCGGCGGGGCGCTGCCAGTTTTCCGATGAAAACGCGAACAGCGTGACATAGCGCACGCCCTGGCCGATGGCGGCCTCCACAGTCCGGCGGACGGCGGCCGCGCCCTCACGGTGCCCGGCGATGCGCGGCAGCCCGCGCGCGGCGGCCCATCGCCCGTTGCCATCCATGATGATCGCGACATGCAGAGGAACAGAGCGTGACGAGATGTCTGCCATCAGACTTGGCGGATATCCTTTTCCTTCTCGGTCAGGCTCTCATCGAGGCGCTTGATATAGCCATCGGTGAGCTTCTGGACCTGCTCGGACCAATCGCGCTCGTCATCCTCGCTGATCTCATGTTTTTTCTGCAGGGCCTTGATCTGCTCCATACCGTCACGGCGCACGCCGCGCACCGCGATGCGCGCATTCTCGGCGTATTTCCCGGCCATTTTGGCGAGTTCGTTGCGCCGCTCCTCGGTCAGCATCGGCAGCGGCACGCGGACCAGCTGCCCATCGGGCTGCGGGTTCAGCCCGAGCCCGCAATCACGGATGGCGGCCACCACGGCATTGACCATCGAGCGGTCCCAGACCTGCACGGTGAGCATCCGCGATTCCGGCACCGCGACGGTGGCCACCTGGTTGATCGGCGTCATTTGCCCGTAGGCTTCAACCTTGACCGGGTCGAGCAGAGCGGGGCTGGCGCGGCCTGTGCGCAGACCGCCGAATTCGCGCTTCAGCGCGTCCAGCGCGCCATCCATCCGGCGTGTGAGATCCTGTTTGAGATTGGAAAAATCGGCAGGCATTTTCATGTCCCTTAAACCCTTGGTTCCATGATCCGGGTGAACAACCCCTCCCCGCGCATGACGGCGGCGAAGGCGCCGGGCGCGTGGATGTTAAACACGATGATCGGCAGTTTGTTCTCACGCGACAGGCTGATCGCCGCCGCATCCATCACGTTGAGGTCGCGCGCCAGCACGTCGAGATAGGTCAGTTCCTCAAAACGCTCAGCGTTCTGTACTTTGCGCGGATCGGCGGAGTACACGCCATCGACCTGCGTACCCTTCAGCAGCGCGTCGCATTTCATTTCAGCCGCGCGCAGGGCGGCGGCGGTATCGGTGGTGAAGAATGGGTTGCCCGTGCCGGCGGCGAAGATCACCACCCTGCCCTTTTCCATATGCCGCTCCGCCCGCCTGCGGATATAGGGCTCGCATACCGTGGCCATGGGTATGGCCGATTGCACGCGCGTCGGCACGTCGTGTTTTTCCAACGCCGATTGCATGGCCAAAGCGTTCATAACGGTAGCCAACATCCCCATATAATCAGCCTGGGCACGGTCCATGCCGCCTGCCGCACCGGCCACGCCGCGGAAGATGTTGCCGCCGCCGATGACCAGAGAGACCTCAACCCCCATGGCCACCACGTCCCCGATATCCGCCGCGATGGCGTTCACCGTCTCGGTATCCAGCCCGTAATCCCGGCGGCCCATCAGCGCCTCGCCCGAGACCTTCAACAGCACGCGTTTATATGGCGGAATTGGTGTCATAGGATGTCCATACAGCAGGATGCCGCGTTTGTAGATTGTCGCCGCCCGGAATCAACCCGTGCCACTGATACGAAAAACGGCCCGGGCGATGTGCCCGGACCGTGTTGTTGTTACCCAGACCCGATGTCAGACCCCGGCGGCGGCGGCGACTTCAGCCGCGAAATCGCTGGTTTCTTTCTCGATGCCCTCACCCAGATGAAAGCGGGTGAAGCGCGTGATCCGGGCCCCGGCTTGTCCGACCACGGCTTTGACCTTGCTCTCACCGTCATGCACCCAGACCTGCTCAAGCAGCACGACATCCTCGTAATATTTCTTGATCCGGCCCTCGACCATCTTCTCAATAATCGCCTCGGGCTTGCCTGAGGCGCGGGCCTGTTCCGAGAGCACGTTCTTCTCGCGTTCCAGGGCAGCGGGGTCGACCTCGGTAACGCTGAGCGCGTCTGGCCTTGTGGCGGCGACATGCATGCCGATCTGGCGACCCAGCGCCTCGATCGCCTCGTCGGCCTTGCCGTCGAGCCCGACGATCACGCCGATTTTACCAATACCGGGCTTCAACGCGCCATGCACATAACTGGCAACGACACCGCCGGGGACATCGACCACGGCGACACGCCGCACGGTCATGTTCTCACCGATGGTGGCCACCAGATGCACCAGCTCATCCGACACATTGCGGCCTGTGCCCGGATAGGCGGCGGCCTTCAACGCCTCGACATCCTCACCGGTGGTTAGTGCCAACTTCGCCACTGTCTCAACGAAGCCCTGGAAAGCCTCATTACGGGCGACGAAATCGGTCTCGGCGTTGATCTCGACCATCGCCGCCTTGCCGGGGGCGAGCGCGATGCCGACCAGGCCTTCAGAGGCCACACGGCCAGATTTTTTGGCGGCGGCGGACAGGCCCTTTTTGCGGAGCCAGTCGATCGCGCCCTGCATGTCGCCATTGCTTTCGACCAGCGCCTTTTTGCAATCCATCATGCCCGCACCAGAGGTTTCGCGCAGGTCTTTCACCAGGGCGGCGGTAATTTCAGCCATGTTCAGCTCCTTAAACTCGAAGAAAAAGCGATATAATATCAGGCGGTCGCTTCAACTGGCTCCGGCAGGGCTTCGAGGACAGGCTCGGCCGCCGCGCCCAAATCAGCGCCGGATGAGCCGAGTTCGGCCGAAATACCATCGAGCACCGCGCCCGCGATCAGGTCGCAATAGAGCGTGATGGCGCGGATGGCGTCGTCGTTGCCCGGAACCGGGAAGGTGACGCCGGTGGGGTCGGAATTGGAATCGAGCACCGCGATGACGGGGATACCTAGTTTGTTGGCTTCCTCGACCGCGAGTTTTTCCTTGTTGGTGTCGATGATGAACAAAATATCCGGCAGGCCGCCCATATCCTTTATCCCGCCCAAAGCGCGCTCAAGCTTCTCGCGGTCACGGGTCAGGTTCAAGATTTCCTTTTTGGTCAGGCCCTGGACCTCACCGGCCAGCATCTCGTCCATCTGGCGCAGGCGCTTGATGCTGCCTGTTATGGTCTTCCAGTTGGTCAGCATGCCGCCCAGCCAGCGGTGATTGACGTAATATTGCCCGCAACGCTGCGCGGATTCCGCGACATATTCAGCCGCCGCGCGCTTGGTGCCAACAAACAGCACGCGCCCACCGGCGGCGGTGACATCGCGCACGGCCTTTAGCGCACGCTCCAGCATCGGGACGGTCTGTTGCAGGTCGATAATGTGAACCTGGTTGCGGACCCCGAACAGATACGGGGCCATGCGCGGGTTCCAGCGGCGGGTGTGGTGGCCGAAATGAACACCCGACTCAAGCAGGTGACGCAGGGAAACTTCAGGTAGTGCCATAAAAAAACGCTCCAATCGTCCGGTTAAACCTCCGCAGGGCGTTGCCTTTCAGCACCGGACCAAGGGGGGTACGCGCCCCCGTGGAAAGTGCCCTGCGTGTGAATTATCGGCAAATGCCGACGCGCGGCATATGGCAAAGAAGGCGGCAAAACGCAAGCAAGCGAGGCGTTTTGTGGTTTACGACCTGGTGCGCGGGAGTGGTGGTGCGGCCGCGCGCCAGAGAGATTAGGATAATAATGGTCCCCAGGACGGGTCGGAGGCGTTGGTTGGGGTGTCAACCAGACGTTCATTGAACCCGTCAATCCCGATGGTGACCAGCCGGGAATCATGCCCGTCGGGG
>JAQNCU010000289.1 GCA_029077775.1 Acidocella sp.
CCGCCAGCGTGCCCTGCCGGGCATCGAGGTCCATAGCCCCGACTTTGTGCCCGTCACGCAGCAGCGAGACCACGATATGTATGGCGGTGGTCGATTTACCCGACCCGCCTTTTTCATTACCTAAAACAATGACATAGGGGCGTGCCTGCGCGCTGATGGTCGCCATGGAATATGCTCCGACTCGTTACACCGTCCAGTTTATCCACACCACCCGAGTCGCCCCAGTTTTCTTAATCCCCGCCTGGAAAAACCCTGGTTACTTCCCCGTCAGCAGCCGCTCGAACAGCTCCCGCACGCTGGGAATGAAGCCGTTGGAATAATACGGGTCAGAGCCGAAACGATAAGCATTATGCCCGGCGAACATCAGATTATGTTCGAGCGCGTTTTGGTCGTCAGACGCCGCATGGGCGATGTCCTGCAAGGTCTTCTGGATGCAAAATGACCGCGGATCGGCCTTTTTGCCATTATCGAACGCTGGTCCCTCCTGCGCCCAGTTGGAAAACCGGCATTGGCTCAGGCACCCCATGCACGCCACCTGGTCCTGGTGGATCTCCTCGGCCTTTTCCGGGACCACGAAGATCAACGTGGAGTCGGGCGTGCGCAGAGCCTCGGTATGGCCCGCATCCTCCCATTCGCGCACCCGGGCAAAATCCGGCGCGGTGAGGTATACCGAGCGTTTGCGCGCCCCCACGCCATATTCCACCAGATGCTCGCCCACGGGCTCCGGCGTATAGGCAACCTGGCGGTCGTTGCGGCCGCGAAGCTCTTGAATAAAATCATTGTTCACCGCCGAGGAATAAAACCCCGTGGGTGAAAACCGGTTCAGGAACACATCGCCAGGCTTCAACTTCAATAACCGCTCTTTCCAGCTCTGCGGGATCGGGCTTTCACGCGTCAGCAAGGGCCGCGTGCCGAACTGGAAGGCAACCGGGCCAAGCTCCGGGTTGTCGATCCAATCCTCCCACTCCTCCAGCGCCCAAACGCCGCCCGCCATAATAATCGGCGTCTCGCCCAAGCCAAATTCCCGCATGATCCGGCGCAACGCCAGCACACGCGGCAGGGGGGATTCCGGCCGTGTCGGGTCCTCGGAGTTCGACAACCCATTATGCCCGCCCGCCAGCCACGGGTCTTCATACACCACCCCGCCCAGCAAATGCGCGACTTTTGAATAGGCACGCTTCCACAACGCTGAAAATGCCCGGCCCGAGGACACGATCGGATAGTAGTGAACATTGAACTTCGCCGCGATGTCAGCGAGCCGATACGGCATGCCCGCACCACAGGTGATGCCGTTCACAATCCCCTTGGTGCGCTCCAAAATACCCGTAATCACACGCTCGGCGCCGCCCATCTCCCATAATATATTGGCGTGGATGCGCCCCTTCCCGCCGGATATATCATAGGCGCGCTCAGCCTGTGCCACGCCGCCATCGATGGCATAGGCGATCAGCTCCTCATGCCGGTCCAGCCGGGTGCGGCCATGATAGATTTGCGGAATTGCCCGCCCTTGCGCATCATAACTATCCGCGTTCACCGCCGAGAACGTGCCCGCCCCCCCGGCGGCGGCCCAATGCCCGCAGGTGACACCGCTGGACACAGCCACGCCCTTGCCGCCTTCGACCAGCGGCAAAACGTCGGTGCCGCCCATGCGGATGGCATTGATAGACTTCATCGGTTGCAACCTTGACTGTTGGGCCCAAAATTTTCGGCCAGACTGACGATATTATTCTGTGTTCTATTGCCAGATTGACACATGGCGTGAAGTGGTCATCCGTCAATTCTCCGTGGCATGCCGCCTTTCCCCCTCACGGCTGGAATTTGGGGTTACCCGCGCCGCGCCATATAATCGAGTCATGAGGTTTACCGAAGATGAAATACAGCGTTACGCGCGCCATATATTGCTGCGCGAGGTCGGCGGTATCGGTCAGGCGGCCCTGAAGGCCGCCAAGGTTCTCATCGTCGGTGCCGGGGGGCTGGGCTCGCCGTTGGCGTTATATCTTGCCGCCGCTGGCGTCGGGCGCATCGGCCTGGTCGATGCCGACAGGCTGGAGGTCTCCAACCTGCAACGACAGATCGCCTTCGGCATGGATGATCTCGGCCAGCCCAAGGTCCACGGTACGGCGGCGGCGATGGCGCGGATCAACCCGCTGATCCGTATCGATCAGCATGACACCCGGCTCGATGCGGGCAACGTGGCCACGCTGATTACGGATTACGACATTATCTGCGATGGCACCGATAATTTCACCACACGTTTTCTGCTCGCCGATGCCTGCGTGGCCGCGTCGCGTACCCTGGTCAGCGCCGCGGTGCTCCGGTTTGAGGGCCAGCTTTCCACCTTTAAGCCGCATCTGGGCGGCCCCTGTTATCGCTGCCTGTACCCCGCCCCGCCACCCGATGGGCTGGTGCCAAGCTGTTCAGAGGCCGGCGTTCTCGGCGCCGTGACCGGCGTGATGGGCACGTTGCAGGCCTCCGAGGTGCTGAAGGAGATCATGGGCATTGGCACCAGCCTTTCAGGCTGGCTGCTGATTTGGGATGCCCTGGAGACGAATTTCCGCAAAATCCGCCTACGCAAGGACCCTGCATGTCCCGTTTGCGGCTAATCTCTCTGGCGCTTGCAGTGCTCTTGCTGGGCGGCGCGGCGCCGCTTGTCGGCCCTGGCCCTGGCCCAGCTTTGGGTGCCGTCACCCATCTGCCGGTGCCACGCTTTGTCTCATTGCGAACGGACCAGGTGAATTTCCGCGCCGGGCCGGGGTTTCAATACCCGGTGGTGTGGGTCTACCAGCGTGATGGTTTGCCGGTCGAGATCATCGGGGAGTTCGATGTCTGGCGGCATGTTATGGCCCCGGATGGCGGCTCTGGCTGGGTACATGAGGCAACGATCCGCGCGCATCGTGATGTCTATGTCACCGCCGCGCGGGCGACCCTGCGAGACACCCAAAATCCCGACAGCACGCCGCTCGCCTATCTAACCCAGGGGGTCGATGCCAGCCTGATCTCTTGTGATGCGACATCGGATGTCTGCAAAGTCTCCGCGCACGGTATCACAGGCTATGTGGCGCGGTCCGATATCTGGGGCGTTTTTGCGGGCGAAAGCGTGAAGTAAACCCGCGCCCGAGAAGTTTTCCACAGAAAAGGACTCGCGCCCATGCCATCAGATATTGCGGGCATTCCCTCAGGGCTATACTGTATGTTGTAGACAGATCAGGGGGAGCCACAATATGGAGTGGACGGACGAGGCAATCGCCAAATTAAAAACACTCTGGACGGAAGGTTTATCCACAGCCGAGATCGGCCGGCGGCTGAATATTTCCAAAAACGCGGTGGTCGGCAAAGCGCACCGGCTGAACCTCGCCCCCCGGCCTTCGCCCATCCGCCGCCATGAAGGTGCCACGCAGAACCCGCGCGCCGCCACACCGCGCCGCGCCCTGGGCCCCACTTTGCCGCCGCTCTCCGCCTCGGTTTCAGCATCCGTGCCAAGCCTGCGTGCGATCATGCCCACCGCCAAATACAGCCAGCGCGCCACGCCGTGTTGCTGGCCCATAGGCGAGCCTGGCAAACCGAGTTTTCATTTTTGCAACGCCGAGGCGGTGTCTGGCAAACCCTATTGCGAGTCCCATGCCGCGATCGCCTATGTCCGCGTGCGGGACCGGCGCGAGGATGCAGCCTGAGCATTTTGCCATTTGGCGGCATTGCCACAAGCCGTGCCCCATTTTGAAAAACTGCTGCAATGCAGCACATGTTTCCGATTGATGTTGTCTGTCGTTTGGGCTTAAAGTTTCCATACCGGCATTATGGCCCGGTGTAATTGACCCATGCCCGGCATTGCCGGGACAGCAAAGGTGTCGAAATGGAAACGGTACAGGAAGACAAAACCAACCAAATAAATGCCGTCACCGGCATCGTGAAATGGTTCAACCCCGGCAAGGGCTACGGCTTCATCGCCCCGGATGCTGGTGGTAACGATATTTTCGTACATATCAGCGCCGTCCAACATGCCGGGTTACGAAAGCTGAACGAGGGTGAGCGCGTGCGCTTCATGCTCGAACAGCGCGAAGGCAGGGTTGCGGCGGTCGGCATCGAGCGCGCCAACTAGAGGTCGGCATCGAGCGTGCCAACTAGAGGTCGGGATCGAGCGCGCAGACTAAATATCGCGGCTGGCCATTAGAC
>JAQNCU010000290.1 GCA_029077775.1 Acidocella sp.
CGGGGCGCGAGGTGGTCAGCTGCGCAAATGACAATGGCGGCGGGCAGGTGGTGATCTCCGGCCATAAGGACGCGGTTGAGCGGGCCATCGAGATCGCCAAATCCAAGGGCGTGAAGCGGGCGATGCTGCTGCCGGTCTCCGCACCTTTCCACTGCGCGCTGATGGCCCCGGCGGCGGATGCCATGGCCGAGGCTTTCGTCAACATGCCGCCGCGCGCGCCCATGGTGCCGCTGGTCGCCAATGTAAGCGCGGCACCGGCCACCGACCCGGCTGAGATCCGTGATCTGCTGGTCGCCCAGGTGACCGCCACGGTGCGCTGGCGTGAAAGCGTACTGGAAATGGTGGCCCTCGGGGTCGATCGTTTCGTCGAACTGGGCGCGGGAAAGGTGTTGACCGGGCTCGTCAAACGCATTGCCCCGGATGCGACATGCCTGTCAGCGGCCACACCCGCCGATATCGAAGCCTTGTTGAAGGTGCTCTGATGTTCGATCTTACGGGAAAATCAGCCCTGGTCACGGGCGCCTCCGGGGGAATCGGCGCGGAGATTGCACGCGCGCTGCACGGCCAGGGTGCCCGCGTTGGGCTTTCCGGCACGAGGCGAGAGGCGCTGGAAACTCTGGCGGCGGATTTGGGTGAGGGCGCTTATGTGCTCCCGGCGGACCTCGCCGTGGCCGAGGCGGCAACCACATTGATCATGGCCGCCGAGGCGGCGCTGGGGCAGGTCGATGTTCTCGTCAACAATGCCGGGCTGACCAAGGACGGGCTGGCCTTACGCATGAGCGACGCGGATTGGGCCAAGGTGCTGGATGTCGATCTCGCGGCACCGTTCCGGCTGAGCCGTGCGGCGCTTAAATTCATGCTCCGGCGCAAGGCCGGGCGGATCATTAATATCGGCAGCGTGGTGGGCAGCACCGGCAATGCCGGCCAGGCCAATTACGCCGCGGCCAAAGCGGGGCTGATGGGGTTGACCAAGACCTTGGCGCAGGAGGTGGCATCCCGCGGGATCACCGTGAACCTGATCGCGCCCGGTTTTATCACCACCCCGATGACCGAGGCGCTGAACGCGTCGCAGCGGGAAGCCCTGGCCGCGAAGATCCCTCTCGGGCGGCTGGGGATGCCCGCGGATATCGCCGCCGCCGTGGTCTATCTGGCCGCCGCGGAGGCGGGCTGGATTACCGGAGCGACTTTGCACATCAATGGTGGCATGGCGATGTTATAAACGCCCTTTGGGCGACGTTAAAAACGCCCTTTGGGCGATGTTATAAACGCCCGGCAGGGGGCGGTTGGCGCGGCGGAAAAAACCGTGCTAAGCGCCGCGATGTCTTAATATTAACGAAATTGTCTCCGGCGGTGCTCGCGCGCACCGAAGGTCTTCACCAAACCCAGATGCAGGAAAGTAGAATTAAATGAGCGAAATCGCCGACAAGGTTAAGAAAATTGTTGTCGAGCATCTCGGCGTCGACGAGGGCAAGGTCACGCCCGAGGCGTCTTTCATCGACGATCTGGGTGCGGACTCGCTGGATACCGTGGAACTGGTGATGGCCTTCGAGGAGGCTTTCGGCGTTGAAATCCCCGAAGACGCGGCTGAGAAGATCACCACCGTGAAAGACGCGATCGAGTATATCGAGAAGCAAAAGGCCGAGTGATACGCGACCACCATTGCCTTGGGGCATGAACCGGCGGTCTCGCCGGTTCAACATGCTTTAAAAAACACAAAAGGGGCCGGGTTCGTTCGCAGGCGGCCCAAAACATCCCGGGAGTTCGTATGCGCCGTGTTGTTGTTACCGGAATGGGAATCGTCAGCCCTTTAGGGATTGGCGCGGATTATGTCTGGAAGCGGCTGGTCAACGGTGAGTCCGGGATTACGGCCATCCAGTCATTCGATACGACTGAACTGACCGCGAAAATCGCAGGACAGGTGCCAGCCGGGCTGGCGGCTGAGGGCAAGCTCGATCTGGCTGAATGGATCCCGGTCAAGGAAGTTAAAAAGATGGACCGCTTCATCCATCTGGGGCTGGTCGCGGCCAGCCAGGCGATCGAAGATTCCGGCTATGTGCCCGCGACCGAGGAGGAAAAATACGCGGCAGGCGTGATGATCGGCTCAGGGATCGGCGGGTTGCAGTCGATTTATGACGCCTCGGTCATGGTGCATGAGGGCCGGGCGAAGCGGCTTTCGCCGTTTTTTATCCCCTCGGCGCTGATCAACCTGATCTCGGGCCAGGTCTCGATCAAATACGGGCTGAAGGGGCCGAACCATTCCGCGGTTACGGCGTGCGCCACCGGGGTTCATGCCATCGGCGATGCCGCGCGGCTGATCGCCTTTGGCGATGCCGATGTGATGGTGGCGGGCGGCGCCGAAGCGGCGGTCAACACGCTCGGCATTGCTGGATTCTGCGCCGCCCGCGCCCTTTCAACCGGGTTTAACGATCGGCCCGCCGAAGCCTCCCGCCCATGGGACAAGGACCGCGACGGGTTCGTGATGGGTGAGGGTGCCGGGGTGCTGGTTCTGGAAGAACGTGAGCACGCCATCGCAAGGGGTGCCAAAATCTACGCCGAGATCGGCGGTTACGGCATGTCCGGTGACGCGCACCACATCACCGCACCCGCCGACCACCATGACGGCGCCTTCCGCGCCATGAAGGCCGCGTTCAAATCCGGCGGCCTGACCCCGGCTGACGTGCAGTATGTTAACGCGCACGGCACCTCAACGCCCATGGGTGACGATCTGGAGCTTGAGGCGGTGGAAAACCTGTTTGGTGAGGCTGGGCGTGGTCTGGCGATGTCTTCAACCAAATCGGCCACCGGGCATTTATTGGGTGCGGCGGGCGCGATCGAGGCGATTTTCAGCATCATGGCGATCCGCGATAATGTCGTGCCGCCGACACTCAACCTGCACGAGCCGAGCCGGGCCAGCGTTATCGACCGCGTGGCGCTGACCGCGCAGCAGCGCCGGGTGGATGTCGTGCTGTCGAACAGCTTCGGGTTTGGCGGCACCAACGCCTCCATCCTGTTCAAAAGGGCCGCCTGATCGCACGCGGGCTGCGCCGTGTTCTGATGCTACTACTGGTGGTGTCGGCCATGACGCGCCTGGGCATCGGGGGGTTCCATTACGCGATCAATAACCCCGGACCACTTGCCGCCGCCACGGACATCGTGATCCCGGCGGGCGGCACGCAAGGTAGCGCGACCGCCCTGCGCCGCCAGGGTGCCATCACGCATCGCCTTGTTTTTGTGGCGGCAACCCTGGTGAGTACCGAGGATGGCCCGCTTCATGCCGGGGAATTCATGGTGCCCGCCCATGCGAGCCTGGCGCAGATCCTGAACATTCTCCGCCATGGCGCGCCAGTTGAGCACCAGGTCACGATCCCCGAAGGGCTGACCGGGTGGCAGATTGCCGGGATCATCAATGTGGCGCCGATGGCGCGCGGCAAGATCGCACCGCCGCCGGAGGGCAGCGTGCTGCCACAGACCTATGATTATGTGCGCGGCACGCCCCGCGCGGCAATTTTGGCCCGCGCGCAACGCGCCTTGGCGGCCATGATGAACGCCAAATGGGCCGCCCGCGACCGGGACATTCCGATAACCAGCCCGGCACAGGCGCTGATCCTGGCCTCCATCGTACAGTCAGAGACCCCGCTTTCGCGCGAAATGCCCGAGATTGCGGCGGTTTATGAGAACAGGTTGATAAAGGGCATGAAATTACAGGCCGACCCGACCGTGATATTTGCTGCCAGCCAAGGCCGCATCGCAGGCGGGGTGGCGATCAGCAGGGCGGATTTATCGCGAGCCTCACCGTACAACACCTATATGATCGACGGGCTGCCGCCAGGGCCGATCTGCGCGCCGGGCGTGGCCGCGATTACCGCCGTGCTCCACCCCGCCAAGAGCCGCGCCCTGTATTTTGTTGCAACCGGCACAGGCGGGCATGTTTTCGCCGATGATTTCACGCAGCAATTAAAAAATATCGCCGCGTACCATGCCGTTCAGAACAATGAAACCATAAACCGGGACGCCACGAGCCTGCGAAACTAAAGCCGGATTGAGACTCCAAATGCGCTCGCAGGCGAGCGGATCTGGAGTCATCGCGCTTTGTACCAATCGCCGTAAAGGATGACACTTGGCATAACACTCTTTGCTGACGCGCGGCCGCCCCACCAGCCCCGCAGTAT
>JAQNCU010000291.1 GCA_029077775.1 Acidocella sp.
TCGGCGGGCATGACATCGCGATCTTCCCGCAATCCCCATCTAAACTCGTTGATGATTGCATCGCCGCATGGGCCGCGCATGGCGGCAATGTCCATAACAGGCACTGCCCTGCCATCGACCCTATGCTCATCCATGATCTGGATTCTGAGGGTCAGGTTTATGATTTCCAACCTATCCTCGGCTGGGTTAAGGGGCATGTCACCCCTCATCTTTGCCCCACCCCCATCGCACCACGGCCTCGGACGAGCCTGCACCTGCCTAATGCTACGGAATCGTCTGTGCATTTCGGCCCCGGCGATCGTCTATTCGCCATCCTCAGCACGCCGCACACCGCCACGCACGATACCGCCATCCTCATCCTCAACGCCGGGCGAGATCCGCATTATGGTGTGGCAAATTTCAGCACCGTCTTCGCCCGCAACCTCGCCGCTGCGGGTATCGCATCGATGCGGATGGATTTCGCCGGGCTGGGCGACAGCCTCGGCACAATCGGTGCTGAAAACAAATTAAGCCACGTGCTGGAGACCGATCGCAACGCAGATATCACCGCAGCCATCGACCTTCTAAAACAACGAGGCTATGGCAAGATTATCCTGCAAGGCAATTGCGGCGGCGCCTTCCACGCCTTCCATGCGGCCCTGACGGATACCCGCATCGAAAGTCTCCTCCTCGTCAACTTTCCTATTTTTTTATGGTCTAAGGATACTTCCATTGTACTAACAAAACGTAATACATTTTCATTGCGATATTACACAAAAAAAATTATGGAGCCCAACGCCTGGCGACGTACTTTCCGCGGTGACATCTCGTTTCATAAAATTATCGCAGGACAAGTTACCAGAATGTTCAAGAAATTTCAGAAATTTAAGAATAAATCGGCATCGTTGGACCGCTTCGAACAAAAAACAATGGCGAAATTCGCTCAGCGCGGCCTTAAAACGCTATTTCTCTTTCACCGCGACAATGGTGGCTTGTTTGTTTTTGAAGATAGTTTTGGCAAAGATGGCAAGGATGTGGAAAATTTCCCTGGCGCCAAAGTTCAAATCATCGCCGAACCGGCAGATCATTTACGCTACGATCAGGCCCTATTCGAGGGCGGACGCATTATGCTCGATTACGTGAAAGCCCTATCGGCATAATTTTTCAGGGTCAGGCGCTATCCAACCGCACCCTCCCGCACCAAAACGCGGAACCGCTTCATCCATTCATAAACCTTGGCGCGGATCATGCGCATCCCAGGGTGGATCACCACAGGTTGCGGTCTTGTCGAATAATGTATGCCGCCGAATTTATGATGCTCGAACCTGTCTTCATAGATCGCATACCCCAGCCCGACCATTGTCTCGTTCTCTACAATCCGGCAATTATCCGCTGAAATTAGCGGCCTGATCGCCCGCGTATATGCCCACGGCCCGGTGGTCGCGTGGACGCCTTTGAAGCCCGTTTTAAACCGCCAGGAATCATAATTATAAATGTTTGACAGCACAGTTTCTATCACGCCGCGTAAAAACCTGTGCCCAGGTGCCGCAATGATGTGCCATTGCTGTAACTCCCGATCATCGACATGTCTGCCCTCGATGATCCGTCCAAATCCCTCGAACCGCTCCCCCGGTTGGTTCTGCCAATAAGACAGAATATAGCGGTCTTCGGTCAGCAGACTTTCATTTAATGGACGAGTTGTCGTGCTTTTGATGTCGAGGTAGACGCCGCCCCGGACATACAACAACAAATATCTGAACAAATCTGCTTTCGCGACGCCGTAAAGCGGGTTTATCCGATGCAAAAACGCAAGTATGTTCGGCCCGTATGTCTCGGCAATAAACGTATCGAAATTGTTGTTTTCGTATAATTCATACCCCCAATCCGGGTTCATTCGTTTTATCGTCTCAATATTCTCGAGCACCTCGGACGGCAGATCCCTCACAGACCGGCAGGTCTGGTAGATCATCTTGGGAATCGGAGACCTTTCCGGCAAGGCCGGAATTTCTGCCAGGGCAGAGGATAAATCTAATTCATGAATATGTTTCAAAACAAAATCCCTAAAAAATGGCTCAATCCATTGCGTATTTATAACCAATAGTATCTTAAAACTAACACAAAAAACACCCACCCGCCAAACAAACCCGTCAACCCCCCCGCATCCGCGCCGCCGCCGTCCGGTGCGCCGCCATCAACGCGGCCAGATCAAGCCCGGGGATCGCACCATCCACCACGCGCCAAACACCGCCCACCATCACCCGGTCCGCCCGGTGCGCACCGCATGTCAACAGTGCCGCCATGGGGTCATCCGCCCCTGAAAACCGTAGCGCCTCCAGCCGGAACATCGCGAAATCCGCCTGTGCCCCCAGCGCGATCACGCCGATATCCTCCCGCCCCAAACACCGCGCCGCCCCGGATGTGCCCCAGCGTATCGCGTCCGTCACACTGGCCGCCGCCACCCCGCCGCCTGCCCGTGCCAGCAGCATCGCCTGGCGCACCTCCTGGATCATGTTCGACCCGTCATTCGAGGCCGAGCCATCCACCCCAAGCCCCACGCCGACGCCCGCCGCCTCCAGCGCCGCCACCTGGCACATCCCCGAGCCCAAACTCATGTTCGAGCTTGCGCAATGCGCCACACAACACCCAGCCTTTCCCATGCGGCGCATCTCATCACGGTTGAAATGAATACCATGGGCAAACCACACCCGGTCATTCACCCAGCCGAGATCTTCAAGATAATCCAGCGGCCGCTTGCCGAATTTCGCAACACAGAATTCGTTCTCATCCTCGGTCTCGGCCAGATGCGTATGTAGCCGCACATCCAGCACCTCTGCCTGCGCGGCACTCTCGCGCATCAGATCTGCTGTTACGGAAAAGGGCGAGCACGGCGCCAGCGCCATCTGGCTCATCGCCCCCGGCCCGCGCTGGTGCCAGTCATGTACCAGCCGCTCGCCATCGGCGAGGATGGTATCGATGCGCTGCGTCACCGCGCGCGGCGGCAACCCGCCATCGTCGCTGGACAAATCCATCGAGCCCCGGCTCAGCACCACCCGAATCCCCAAAGCCGCCGCCTCCTCAAACGCGATGTCGATCGCGTGCGGCAGGCCCTCGGGGAACAAGTAATGATGGTCCGCCGCCGTGGAGCAGCCCGAGAGCAATAATTCCGCCAGCGCCACACGGCAGGCCAGCCGCAACGCGCTTTCATCCAGCCGCGCCCATACCGGGTACAGGGCCACCAGCCAGTCAAACAGCTTGCGCCCCTCCGCCCCGCGATAAGCCCGCGTGAGGTTCTGATAAAAATGGTGATGCGTGTTGATCAACCCCGGTAACACCACATGCGCCCCGGCCTCGAACACCGCATCGGCCTCGGGCCGCACCCCGGCTGGCACGAACGCCTCGATCACCCCGCCTGCCACCATCACCCCGCCTTCAGCACCCACAGGCATCCCGGCCAACGGGTCTTTGATCCATAACCGCATAATATACCCCTAAAAGCAGCCTAAGGCCGGGAACAGAACGGCTTTCTTCCCCCTGGCGCAAATCTTGCTTAATTTACTTCATGGAAATACCTTTGCTTGCCCTACGCGGCATCACCAAGCAATTCCCCGGCTGCCTGGCGAACGACAATGTGGACCTCACCATCGGCCAACATGAAATCCACGCGCTGCTGGGGGAAAATGGCGCGGGCAAAAGCACGCTCGTGAAAATCATCTACGGCGTCATGCGGCCGGATTCCGGCACAATCACATGGCAAGGCGCGCCCGTGACCATCGCCAGCCCGGCCCAGGCGCGCGGCCTTGGCATCGGCATGGTCTTCCAGCGGCCCAATCCCTTTCCTACCATGTCGATTTATGACAATGTGGCCAGCGGTCTGCGGCTGAATGGCTTTCGCAATCGCAAGCTGCTGGATGAGATTGTCGAGCGTTCGCTGCGTCGCGCAGCTTTGTGGGATGAGGTGAAGGACGATCTGAAGCGCATGTCGGGAGCCAGCATCTCTGGCGGGCAGCAGCAGCGGCTCTGCATTGCGCGCACCCTGGCCGTCGATCCTGAAGTATTGCTGATGGATGAACCGGCCTCGGCGCTTGATCCTATCTCGACCGCGAAGATTGAGGATTTAATTTTTCAATTGAAGTCTGAGTACACCATTGTCATTGTGACGCACAATATGCAACAGGCG
>JAQNCU010000292.1 GCA_029077775.1 Acidocella sp.
CGACAACCATCCAGATTATCGAACTTCGACTTGGTCACGCTGTCATTCACGTTGATTGCGGGCACCTTCAACGCGCCCGCCTTCGCCATCTCCCACAGCCTGTGCACGCCGGTCGTCGTCTCCTCGGAGATCCCGCGCACATCCTTCAGCATTTCGGGGTATTTATCGTGCATCAGCTTGGTCACATCCCCGCCATCGTCGAGGATCATATTCGGCACCCAGCCATCCGGCCCACGCACGGTTTTCTCGATGCACCACCAGAACTCATCCTCGGTCAGCCCTTTCCAGGCGAAAACGGGCACACCAGCCGCCGCCACCGCCGCCGCCGCCTGGTCCTGAGTCGAGAAGATGTTGCATGATGACCAGCGCACACTGGCACCCAAGGCGGTCAGAGTCTCGATCAGCACCGCCGTCTGGATGGTCATGTGCAGGCAGCCGACGATGCGGGCACCTTTTAAAATCTGCCCCGGCCCGAACTCCTCCCGCAGGGCCATCAGCCCCGGCATCTCATCCTGCGCCATCTCGATCTCTTTGCGGCCCCAGGCCGCCAGCGAGATGTCCTTGACCTTATAATCCGTGAATTCCGTTCCCACGCCCATATCCGGCATCGCACCACTCCTCAAAAAGCAAATTCATCCGTCCCCATATGCGCTCAAACCCGCCCTGCCAACCGGCGTATCGACAAACTTAATGAAGGGCCCCTTAAATGTGAAAATCTGCTCGACGAAACCGCGCCACAGGCAACCCTCACGGCGGAAGGAATTTTCATGGCTCTGCGCAACGCCATCGGCGACTGGGTGGTCGATGTCCAGCCGGGCAGCGGGCCGCGCTACCTTGCCATCGCCAACGCCATCGGCGCGGCGATGGATCGCGGCGCGCTCGCACCTGGGGACCGCCTGCCGCCGCATCGCGCGCTGGCGGCGGCACTCGGTGTGGATCTCACCACCGTCACCCGCGCCTATTCCGAGGCCAGGCGGCGCGGTCTGGTGGATAGCGCCATCGGGCGCGGCACCTTCATCCGCGCCGACCCGGGTGGCGAGGCCCCACAGATCAGCGTGGATATGAGCATGAACATCCCGCCCGCCCCGGCGAATTTAAGTTTGCGCGACCTGTTGCGGGACGGTGTGTCGAAGGTCCTGCGCGGCGCCGATGTCGCCACGCTTATGGCCTATCGCGCCGGAGCTGGCGCGCGAGAAGAGCGGGCCGCCGGTGCCGCCTGGCTTGCCCCGGTCTGCGGTGCGCTTCCCGCCAGCCGTGTGCTGCTCGCCTCGGGCACACAATCCGCCATGCTGGCCGTCGCTGGCACGCTGCTGCGCCGGGGCGATGTCGTAGCGACCGAAGCGCTTACCTATCCTGGTTTCCGCGCGCTCGCTGCCCATCTCGGGCTGATCATGGCCCCGGTGGTCTGCGATGCCGAGGGTATGTTGCCCGCTGCCTTGGAGGAAACCTGCCACCGGCATAGCGCCCGGGCGATCTACTGCACGCCGAGCATTCAAAACCCCACCACCGCCACCATGGGCCGCACCCGCCGCCAGGAGATCGCCGAGGCCATAAATCGCCTGAACCTCCCGGTTATCGAGGACGGGGCCTATGACCTGTTCCCGCGCGACCCTTTGCCCGCTCTGGTCTCGCTCGCACCTGAGCGTGTCTATCACATCGCCACCACCGCCAAATCTCTATCCCCCGGCCTGCGCCTCGCCTATCTCGTGGTGCCCGAGGGCGCTCAGCCCGCCATCACCGCCGCCATCCGCGCCACCGCAATGATGGCGTCGCCCCTGCTCATCAGCCTGATCACGGGCTGGATCCGCGACGGCACCGCCCAGGCCATTCTGGAGGGCATCCGCGCCGAGGCCGTGGCCCGCCAGGCACTCTGCGCGGCCTTGTTGCCCCGCCGGCACATCACCACCAACCCTGAGGGCCTGCATGTCTGGCTCAGCCTGCCAGCGCCCTGGGCTGTGCCGGATTTCGTGACCCATGTGCGCGCCCAGGGGCTCGCGCTGGTTCCCGCCAACGCCTTCACCGCCGCCCCTGGCGGGGTCGTACCAAACGCCGTCAGGCTGGCTTTGGGTGCCACCGCCGACCATGGCAGGCTGGAAGCCGCCTTGCGCGCCCTTGGGCTCGCCATAGCCTCACCGCCCATCCACGGCTTCGCGAATATCGTATAAGGCGGCGCTCAAAAATCTGATAAAAAATGAGTCACTCGAAAGACTCGCGGATTTTTTATTTCCATACTGCTTAAATAAAACGCTAGATTGGTCATCTGTAGGGCAGTTAAACCTGATCAACTGACTTAAAAACAACCACAAAATCGAGTGCCTTTGAATAGCGTATGGATTTACTTTCAATAATTGTACGGAATGAAATACAATAATTGATTGAATCGCTTTTCAAACACTTGGCACAATTCTTGCTTCGCCCAAACGCGTCTGCGCGGTCGATCAGGCCCGCCAGCCCCTGAAGGAGCAGCCGATGCCGAAAGTCGAAAAAGCCGCCCACGCCCCCGGTGACTACCTCGTTGATTACGAGGAGAAAATTTTTGAGGATGTTAAAGCCGAACCGGGTGAAAAAGCCCTTATCACCTTCCACACCGTTGCCTTTGAAGGCTCCATCGGCTTCGTCAACCTGCTCCAGGCCACGCGCATCCAGCGCAAAGGCTTCGAGACCTCGATCCTGCTTTACGGCCCCGGCGTCACGCTCGGCGTGCAACGCGGCTTCCCGCGCCTCGGCGATGAAGCCTTCCCCGGCCACCAGAATTTCAACAAGCAGATCGCCAAGTTCATGTCCGAGGGCGGAAAGGTCTATTGCTGCCGCTTCGCCCTCCAGGCGCTGTACGGCCATGGCGAACCCTCGCTGATCCCCGGTATCATCCCGATCAGCCCGCTCGACGTGCTCGATGTCATTCTGCTGCACCGCAAGGCAGGTGCCTTCATCCTCGACACCTGGACGCTCTGACCATGCGCGAAGGGCGGCGGCCTTATCCACCCCGGCGGGACATGCCATGAGCATGATCGTCAAGGCCGCCGCCATCCAGCGCGCCCCGGTGCTCGACGATGCCTGGGGCACCATCGAGATCGTGCTCGACAGCATCAAAACCGCGGCCGCCGAGGGTGCGCGGCTGGTCGTGTTCCCGGAGACCTTCGCGCCCTATTACCCCTATTTCTCGTTCGTGCAGCCGCCGGTCTCCCTCGGCGCACGCCACATGAAGCTCTATGAACACGCCGTCGTCATCGGCGGCCCGGCGACCGATGCGGTGGCTAATGCCGCGCGCCAAGCCGGTACTTTCGTGCTGCTCGGCATCACCGAGCGCGACCATGGCAGCCTGTACAACACTCAGCTTTTGTTCGGCGATAAGGGAGAGATCTTGCTCCGCCGCCGCAAGCTCACCCCCAGCTTCCATGAGCGCATGGTCTGGGGCATGGGCGATGCCAGCGGCTTGCAGGTCGCCGATACCGCCATCGGCAAAATCGGCGCGCTCGCCTGCTGGGAGCATTTCAACCCGCTGGCCCGCTACGCGCTGATGGCGCAGCATGAGGAGATCCATTGCAGCCATTTCCCAGGCTCGATGGTGGGGCGCGTGTTCGCCGACCAGATCGACGCCGCGATGCGCCACCACGCCGCTGAATCCGGTTGCTTCGTGGTCAATGCCACAGGCTGGCTGCGCGAGGACCAGATCAAATCCATCACGTCGGACCCGGCCATGCAAAAAGCCATCTCGGGCGGCAGCCATTCCTGTATCATCTCGCCGGAGGGCCAGAACCTCGTCCCACCATTGCGGGACGGCGAGGGTATGCTTCTCGCGGACCTCGATATGTCGCTGATCGTGAAACGCAAACGCATGATGGACAGCGTCGGCCATTACGCCCGGCCAGAACTGCTCTCGCTTGCCGTCAACGCCCAACCCGCCAGCCCCATGCATATGGCGGATACCGGTTTTTCCAAAGGATCGAATGATGGATCACAATCTGACACACAGCCCGCTGACCGCGCCCAGCCACCTGATCCTGGATCTGCAATCGCACGGGCTGCGGCTGAGTGACGCCACCCCCGGCCTGACCGCCCGCAAGGGCGGCGCCGGCCCCACGGACCACAAGGCTATCACCATCGGTGATCGCACCATCATGGTCCCGGTATATACCGGGCCCGCCAAAGCCTC
>JAQNCU010000293.1 GCA_029077775.1 Acidocella sp.
ATCAATGTGAAAAGCCGGGGCGTGTGGAATAATTGAGAGAATATCTGTTGGGCCGAGTTGATGAACCCGAACATTCCGCCGATCACCATCGTCATCGCCAGGGTGTAGCCAAGCGACAGGCGGTTGGAGAGCGTGGTGCGCGCGGCTTTTACAATGCCCGCAACTTCGATCCGGCGGCGGTCTGCGGGGTGCAGCGTCTCCGGCAGCCTGACCACGATCCACACCGCGACGACGCTGGCAAACATCGCGAGCGCGACAAAAATCGCGCGCCACGGGGCGACGAGCATAATCAACTGGCCGAGCGAGGGTGCCAGCACGGGCACGCCGAGAAACACCAGAAAGGCAAGCGACATCACCCGCGCCATACGCCGCCCTGCATAACAATCCCGCACGATGGACACCGCGAGAACACGCGTGCCCGCAGCCCCAAGCCCCTGGATCACGCGCGCGATCATCATCAGCGTGAACGACCCGGCGAGTGCCGCGGCCAGGCTGGCGGCGATGTAAATGACCAACGCAACCAGCACCACAGGCTTGCGCCCGAACCTATCCGCCAGCGTGCCGTAAATTATCTGCGCGGCGCCGAACCCCAGCAGATAACTTGTGACCACCCATTGCCGCTCATTCGCGGCGGCAAGGCCGAGTGACGCCCCGATTTTGCCCAAGGCGGGCAGCATGGAATCCACCGCCAGGGCGTTGGTCGCCATCAAAGCCGCCACCATGGCAACGAATTGCCTGAACCCCATGCCGTGGTGCGGCGTGGTCTCAAAAACTGTGCCAGTGTCCATGAGTTTGATTTAGCGCAAAACATCGTGCTGCGTTGCAGCAAGTTTGCATGGCAGCCGGGCTTGCACCAATCGTCATGCAGAAAGACGTTCGCCAGAAGCGCATTTACGGGCGCGCGATCACTCAACCGTCACGGATTTGGCGAGGTTGCGCGGCTGGTCGACATCGGTGCCCTTCAGCATGGCCACATGGTAGGCCAGCATCTGCACCGGGATGGCGTATAAAATGGGCGCGGCGAAGGCGTCGATGGCGGGTAGGATGATGGTCTCGGTGGCAATCCCGCCGAGCTTGCCCGCCCCCTCGGCATCTGAGATCACGATAATCTGGCCGCCACGCGCCGCGGCTTCCTGCAGGTTCGAGGCGGTTTTTTCAAATAACGGGCCAGACGGGCATATCGCGATCACGGGGACGGATTTGTCGATCAGCGCGATCGGCCCGTGCTTCATCTCCCCTGCGGCATAGCCCTCAGCATGGATATAGCTGATCTCTTTCAGCTTCAAGGCACCTTCCAGCGCGATGGGGTAACAGCCGCCACGGCCGAGATACAGCACGTCCCGCGCCTCGGCGATGCGGATGGCGAGCCTTTGGATGGCGGCCTCGTGCGCCAAAATCTCGGCGGCCTTGGCGGGAATTTCCAGCAGGCTGGCGGTCAGGCGGGCGATATCGGCCTCGGCCATGCTGCCCCGCGCGCGGGCCATCGCCAGCGTGAACACGGCGAGCACGGTTAGTTGCGCGGTAAACGCCTTGGTGCTGGCGACACTTACCTCCGGCCCGGCGATGGTGTCGAGTATGGCATCAGATGCCCGGGCAATGCTGCTCTCCGCCACGTTCACAATCGAGACGATCGCTTGGTTTTGCGCGCGCATGTAACGCAAGGCGGCCAGGGTATCAGCGGTTTCCCCGGATTGGCTGAGCAGCAGGCCAATGCCGCCATCGGGCATGGGCGGCGCGCGGTAACGAAATTCCGAGGCGACATCGGCCTCCACACAAATACGCGCGTAAGCCTCCAGCCAGAATTTGCCGACCAGCCCGGCATAATAGCCCGACCCGCAGGCGCTGATGGTGATCCGGCTGATTGTTTGCGGATGAAAAGGTAAAATGGGCAAGGCGGGCAGGCGGGTGGTGGCATCGACCATCCGGTGCAGCAGATCGCCGATCACCACAGGCTGCTCATGCATCTCCTTTTCCATGAAATGGCGGAAATTGCCCTTGCCGATGGCCGCACCGGTCAGATGCGTGCGTTTTTTCACGCGCGTGATGGCCGCACCGTCACGGTCGAAAAATTCCGCCCCGGCGCGGCTTACCACCACCCAGTCGCCATCTTCGAGATACGCGATCTCCTGCGTGAGCGGGGCCAGTGCCAGAGCGTCCGAGCCGAGATACATCTCGGTTTCGCCGTATCCCACGGCAAGCGGCGCGCCGCGCTGGGCACCGATCATCAATTCCGGGTGACCCGAGAAGATTATGGCGAGCGCGTAGGCACCCTCCAATCGGGCAAAAGCGGCCCGCGCGGCCTCCACCGGGGTGGCACCTTCGGCGAGCAATAAATCCAGCAATTGCGCGATGGTCTCGGTGTCGGTCTCGGTTGAAAAAATCTGCCCGGCGGCCTCAAGTTCAGCACGCAGATCGATATGGTTCTCGATGATGCCATTATGCACCACGGCGACGCGGGCGGTGCCGTGCGGGTGGGCGTTGGTCTCGGTCGGCGCGCCATGGGTCGCCCAGCGCGTATGGCCAATGCCGGTGACTCCGGGCAAGGGCGATTGCGCCAAAATTGCCGCGAGGTTGGCTAGTTTGCCTTCAGCCCGGCGGCGCTCGATATGGCCGTTGACCAATGTGGCGATGCCCGCACTGTCATAGCCGCGATATTCCAGGCGGCGCAGACCATCCAACAATAACGGTGAAGCCGGCATGCCGCCCACCACGCCCACGATACCGCACATGCCCCATACACCTTTTGTTTACGTATCAGGCGGTAGCGTCGCCTTGGGTGTCGTGTCAAAGGCTTGAAAAATCAAATCATATGGCGAAATATTTCATTCGGGTTCATCATGGCGTAATGGCGTTTACAGGCGCGTTCGGGATCATCAATGGTCGACGGTGAGGAAAAGGACAGGGATCAGGTTAAAAAACGTGCTGTCGTGTTCGACCTTGACGGCACCCTGATTGATTCCGAACCGGATATTCTGGCGGCACTCAACCGCGCGCTGGCGGTAAGCGGCTTGGAGGGATTAAGCCGCGAGGCGATCAGGCCGATGATTGGTGACGGCGCGAAAACGCTCGTTGAGCGGGCGTTTGCCGCGCAGGGTGGCGTGGGCGGGGCGCGGGAGCTTAAAAATTTTCTGGCCGATTATAATGCCAATGCGGTGGTGCTCACGCGCCCCTATCCGGGCATTCTGGCGGCTTTGGCGGCCTTGCGGGCGGCGGGCCACGTGCTGGCCGTCTGTACCAACAAGCCCGTGGGCGTGGCGCGCGACATTCTCCACGCGCTTGGCATGTCCGGCTATTTCGCGGTGGTCACCGGCGGGGATTCCACCCCGTACCGCAAACCAGACCCACGGCACCTCGCGGCCACACTCGCGGCGCTGGAAACTGATTTTGCCACCATGATCGGCGACCATGAGAATGACATGGCCGCCGCAAGGGGTCTGGGGATGCCGCATATTTTTGTGGAATGGGGTTACGGCACCGGCCGGGGGACATACCATGCCAGCCATGCCGTCGCGCTGCCGGGGCTGATCATGCAAATGGGTTGACGGACCGGGGCGCATGGCCCATTTGGTAAACAGGACCTGTTTGGTCCGTTATCGGAGTGGCAATGCTGTGACACAGAATCAACCATGCTGAAATTATCCCGGCTGACTGATTATGCGGTGGTCGCACTCGTGCGCTTAAGCGTCTCTGACGGGGTGGCAACCTCGCCGGGCATTTCAGCCGCCATCGGCATCCCTGAGCCCACCATCGCGAAGGTGCTTAAGGCGCTGGCGGGGCAGGGGCTGGTGATCTCCACACGCGGCGCCCATGGCGGTTACCGTCTGGCGCGGCCTTTGGCGGCGATCGCGGTGGCGGAGGTGATTGTCGCCATCGACGGGCCGATCGCGCTCACCTCCTGCGTCGATGGCGCGGTGGGCTGTGAGAGCCAGTCTCTCTGCCCGGTGGCAGGGCGGTGGGACCCGGTGAACGACGCGATCCGCCAGGCCTTGCTCGGCATCTCGCTGGAGGACATGGCGGCTGCCGGCATACCGCGCGCCTTCCGTCTGCCCCTTGTGGCAGCCGTGGCGGAACCCGTGGCTGAAAAAGTGAATGAGGTTGTCTGATGAGTGCTGTTGTTGAGACCCGCGATACCGTCGAGGCGCTGAATTCC
>JAQNCU010000294.1 GCA_029077775.1 Acidocella sp.
GGTGCCGCAAACAACGCCAAGCTTGCTTTGACATAATCGTCACGCAACGGCCCGGACCAGGCACGAACCAAAACCCCGCCAAGCCCGTTTGGGTCGATCGCGACGAGGGCGGCGGCCATCACCGGGTCGGGATAGGCTGGTGTGGAGGCTGCCCATGCCGGATCGAAGGGACTCATGCGGCGAAGACCTCGCTGACAATGCGCGCCACCCTGGTTTCGGCCAGGCTGTCATCCAGCGGGTCACGGCGCAGGCGGTGCCGCAAAGCGGCGGGGGCCATGTGGCGCAAATGCGCTTCCGTTACGTTCGCCGCGCCGACATAAGCGGCATAGGCGCGCGCAGCCCGCAGCAAAGTGAGTTCACCGCGCAACCCGTCGGTTCCCAAGGCCGCGCATAAACGCGCCGCGTCCACGAGCACGTCATCGGACACGTCAAGCCCGGGCAGGGCGGCGCGGGCGGTGAGGATCCGGGTGCGCAGCGCGGCTTCATCGGGCGCGAAGCGGGCGCAGAACGCCTGCGGATCGCGGTCGAAATTATCCCGCCGGCGGATCACTTCAACGCGGGTCGGAATGTCGGTCGGTGTCCGCACGCCAACACACAGGCCGAAACGGTCGAGCAATTGCGGGCGCAGCTCGCCTTCCTCGGGGTTACCACTGCCGATCAGCACAAAGCGCGCCGGATGCCGCAGGCTTAAGCCCTCGCGCTCCACCACGTTTTCCCCCGACGCTGCGACATCGAGCAGGAGATCGACGATATGATCCTCCAGCAAATTGACCTCGTCGATATACAAAAACCCGCGATGCGCGCGCGCGAGCAAGCCGGGCTCGAAGATCTTGGTGCCGTCAGCCAAAGCGCGCTCCAGGTTCAGCGCGCCCACCACGCGGTCCTCGCTGGCGCCCAAGGGCAGATCCACCACCGGTACGGGCACACGGTAGGTCGGGCGCGTCTCAGCGTCGCGGCATGCCTGGCACAGATTGGCGATGTCCCCAGGGTCACAGGCATAGGCGCACCCCACCACCGCTGCCATGTCAGGCAACAGGGCCGCAAGCGCCCGCACGGCGGTGGATTTGCCGGTGCCGCGATCACCAAAAATCAGCACACCGGAGAGCCGTGGCTCGATGGCTGCGATGATCAGCGCCTCGCACATCTCCGCCTGCCCGACGATGGCGGTAAACGGAAACATGATCGTCATTATGCGCGTCCCGCGAAGGGCGCGTTAAGGCGCACGATGGTGTGGTTCAGGAAAGCGGCGAAGCTCACCCATAGCAAATACGGCATTAAAAATAACCACGCCCAGCCTGCGTATATTTTCAGCATGACCATCAGCGCCACAATTGAGAGCCACAAAAGCGGGATCTCACGACGAGCAAAATCCGGGCGTTTCATATGGAAAAAATAATAGCTCCAGATAATGTTGAACACGCCGTTCAAGACATACAGAACCACGAGCAGCGCCCGTGCCCCAGCGGTATGAATGGCCTCCCAGCCGATCACGGCCGAGGCCGCCTCGCAGATAAAAATGCTCGTCCAGGCCGGGCCGAACAGCCAGTCAGGCGGCTGCCATGAAGGCTTGCGCAGGTTGAAATACCATGAATCCAGCACGGTCAGCTTAATGCCTGCGGCAGCCACGATGGTTGCCCCTGCCGCCGCCACAATCGTCGGTCCCCAATTTCCCATAATATCCGTCAAATCCGTCATGAGTGATGCGCCAAGGCGAAGGCGCAGATAAGCATTCCGCTCACATAAAGCGTCGTGCCTGTGGCATTATACCAGATGGCGCGGGCGCGCGGTTGGTCGAGAAATTCGACCATCAAAAATATCTGCGCTACCACCAACCCGGTCACCACCATTGCCGTAATGGGGTGATACCAGAGAACCATCGCAATGATCACGGGCACTTGCGGCGCAAACATTACGGCGCAAGCGAGCACTGCCGCACGGTTAGTCCCCAGCATCGCCGGGAGCGAGCGTATGCCGATCATCCGGTCGCCCTCGATCGATTTGAAATCATTGAGGGTCATGATGCCGTGCGCACCAATGCTGTATAACAGCGCGATCAGTAGGATATGCGTGTTGGGCAGCGCGCCCGCCATGATCGCGGCACCCGTGAACCACGGCACCCCCTCATAACAAATCGCCACCGCGGTATTGCCGAACCAGCCATTGCGCTTCAGCCGCAAGGGCGGCGCGCTATAGGCCCAGGCAAAGCCGAGCGCCACCACGCACGCGCCAAACCCCCAGCGCCCGAGGCACGCCGCCACCAGCAGCGAAGCCGCGGTCCAGGCAATGCCGATATACAGCCCCCAGCGACCCGGCATCCGCCCTGAGGGAATGGGGCGGGCGGGTTCGTTCAACGCATCAACATGGCGGTCGAACCAGTCATTCACCGCCTGGCTGGTGCCGCACACCATCGGCCCCGCCAGCAACAGCCCGAGCAGGATGGTCGGCACATGGGCAGACAGACCAACACCCGAGGAGATCACGCCGCAAAAAAACGCCCAGATCGGCGCGAACCACGTGACAGGCTTCAAAAGCTCCAGGCAGGTTTTTAACGATGGCACCCGGTTGGGAAACACCGCGTCTGTCCTCGTCACTTCGATATTCGCCGCCATGAACACTCCCAGACGCCGGTTGGTTGATTGTGCCCGCCAGATCCCTCGCAGGAGCGACGGGATAGGCGATTATTCAAGCCCGATTGCCTCTGCCTCCAACAGCCCGTGCCGACGCATTTTCACGTAGAGGCTCTGGCGGCTCACACCCAGAACCTCAGCGGCCGAGGCCCGGTTATCGCCGGTCATGGTAAGCGCCGCCTCGATGCTCAGCCGCTCGATCACATCGGTGGTTTCACGCACCAAATCCTTGAGCGACACCCGGCCTATCAATTCGATGATCTGTTCGAGCGATTTGGGGAAGGCGCGCGGTTCCACGACCTGCGACGTGACCCTTCGGCTGATCGCCCTTATGGCAAAACCGTAACAGGGCTCGCCATCGTTCAGCACGGTCCCGGCCGAAATCTCGATCTCGCTCTCCGCGCCGAATTCATCGCGGAGCGCAGTCGAGAACAGCCGGACCGTGTTGTGTTGACGCAGATTGTTCAGCAGCACGCCAAGATCCACGCCCGGGCGGCCAAGCCAGCGTTCCAGCGACTGGCCCACGGCCTGGGGCTCAGCGCGAAGCTGGGTCATCTCGAGAAATGCCTCATTCGCGGCGATGATAATGCCGTCATGGTCGGTAACGACGAAGCCGTCAGGCACATGTTCCATCAATTGCAGCATCTTGGCCTTCGCACCATTCAGCACCGCCAGGGCGGGCTGCTGGGCTTCAGGCGCGATCAGCCGCACCAGAAATAATTTTATCGCCCCCTGACGAAAGGCAAACGCCGACGCCAACATCTTGGTGCCGCCAACCAGCGTCAGTGCCGCGTCATCGGCACGCCCGGCATTGCGCAAGGTGGCGAGCATCAACTCCATCCGCGGCAGGCTTTCAGGCACAATCAGCGTCCCGAACCCCGCGCCGATGATTTTACCCCGCGGTCCGGCAAGGTTGCGGGCCGCCGGGTTCGCCTCGACAATTTTGAGATTACCAGCATCGACGATCAACACCGGCTCCGGCGTCATCTGAAACAAAATCCGGTAGCGCGTCTCGATGTGCCGCATTCTGGCGTAATCACGCTCAAAGGATTGCTGCACATCCACCACGCGCTGCTGCAAGGTGGCGAAGGCCCGTAAATCCCGCCCGAAGGCGATCGCCTGGCCGGTGGCACCCACCGGGACAACCGAGAATAAAATCGGGATGTCATGGCCGCGCACCGCCGGGTAATTCACCTGGCGACCATTGCGCGGGGATTTTGACTGTGAATCATGTAGCATCTCGTCGATTTTCGGGCGGCTCTCGATCGTCACCCCGTCCCGCCAGGGCTTACCGACCCAATGATCATGATCCGCGAATTCGAGCGCCAGCGCCTCGCTTTGAAAGGCGCAGTCCCGCACGATGCCTTTGGCATCCAGGATCACCGCGAGATCGGCTGCCGCCGCGATCATCATCGCCGCTGCATCCGCGTCGATCCCGGCCAACCAACGCACCGGGGATTTGAAGGCCTTCATGATAACCCGTTCTTTCAACCATGACGGCCACACCCCACGCTGGGAT
>JAQNCU010000295.1 GCA_029077775.1 Acidocella sp.
CTTCCCTAAACAGTGCGGTGCCATTTTCGCCCATTGGGCGTCAGTCAAAATAAATCGCTCCATGAAAAGCGTGAATCACAAACAACGTGACCAAGGGAATCCCTGAATCTCAACAAGCCCTAAACAAAAAGAAGCAAAAAACATTATTAATCTGGGCCATTGGGGTTTCAGAAGCCCGGCACCGGCGTAACAGAAGTTTTTTGTGCCGCTTTTTTTCAAAAAAGCGGCGGCTTGCTTACAGACTTAGGGCGTCAGTCTTCAGACGGATTGTTATCAGGCCGGGAGTTCGATGGTGACGCGCAGGCCGCCACCTGGGCGGTCGAGCAGCATGATATCCCCGCCATGCGCGCCGATAATGTCCCGCGCGATGGCGAGGCCAAGGCCGGTGCCGCCGGGGTCGGCGCTCTCGAACGGGCGGAACAGCGTTTCGCGCTGGGCAAGGGGAATGCCAGGCCCGTTATCGTCGATGATGATGCGCAGATGGCGCGGGCCGAACGCGGCGCTCAGCCAGATCTGGCTGGCGTGACGGCGGGCATTGTCCAGCAGGTTGGCGATGGCGCGGCGCAATGCCTCCGGGCGGATGGTGGCCATTAGCGGGCCCGGGATGTCGCAGATGATGGCGGCACCGGCGCGGCGGGCGGCGGCGGCGACGTCTTCGAGCAGAGCCGCGATGTCTGAGGCGATGGCTTGTTCGCTACCTTCACCACGCGCGAAGCTAAGATAGATCGCGATCAGGGTTTCCATCTCGTTGATATCGGCCACCATGTCGCGGATTTCACCCGCCGGGGTTTCCGGCAGCATGGCCAAAGCGAGGCGTAAACGCGTGAGCGGCGTGCGCAGATCATGGCTGACGCCCGCCAGCATGGTGGTGCGTTGGGCGAGGAAGCGGCGCACGCGATCCTGCATCCGGTTGAAGGCGGTGGCGGCGCGCCGCACCTCGATCGCACCTTCGGGTTTGATCGGGCCCTGGTCGCGGCCCATGCCGAACGCCTCAGCCGCCGCGGCGAGACGGCTGATGCCGCGAACCTGGGTGCGCAAAAACAACGCCGCGATGCCGAACAGGATGAGCGAGGTGGAGATGAGCCAGACGAGAAAGATGTAAAACGTGCCGATATACAGGCGCTTACGCGGCACATCGACGCGCAGCACGCCGCCCGGCATTTGTACATTGATGCGAATAAAGGCGGGGGCGGTGTTCCAGGCGACGTTAAAGGGTCTGTGCAGGTCCTCATGAAGCTCATGCGCGAGGTCGTCATCGACCGGGCCAGGGGCATCGGGCGGGGGTAGATGGCGCAGGGTCTGGTAGCGCAGATAGGTGGTGGTGAAGGCGAAATGCTCGTCGGTTTCGTCGATGATCTGGGTGCGGGTGGTGGGCGACCGATCGATCTGGTCGATCATGAAACTGACCTCTCCCGCGACGGCGCCTGCGAGGCGGCGGGAGAGTTCATCGAGGTGGCTGCCATAGAAGATTTGCAGCGCCACGGCCTGGAGCAGAACAAGCGGCACGAGCACGATGAGCAGTGAGCGGGCGAACAGGCCGCGCGGCAGGAATTTGCGTAAGAGCGCATCGCCCGAGATGCCGCGCACGCGCAATTTCATGGGCCGGGTTTGAGGATATAGCCCTTACCGCGAACCGTGTGCAGAAAACGGGGCTCGCGCGGGTCGCGCTCGATCTTGCGGCGCAAACGGGTAACCTGCACGTCGATCGCGCGCTCGTTCACGTCGTCAAGGTCCAGCGCCGCCGCCAGCGCCTCACGGGAGAGAATTTCATGCGGGCGGGCGGCGAAAGCCATGAGCAGGGATAATTCCGCGCCGGAGAGGCGGATGCGGTTTTGCGGGCCGATAAGCTCCGCGCGCACGGGATCGAAGATGGCATCACCGAGTTGCAGCGGGCCGGTGAGCGAGGCGGGCGGCTGGGCGCGGCGGAGCATGGCGCGGATGCGGGCGAGGAGGATGCGTGGGTCGAAGGGTTTACCGAGGTAATCATCGGCCCCGGCCTCGAACCCCGCAATGATGTCCTCCGGGCTGCCGCGCGCTGTGAGCAGCAATATAGGCATGACCGGTGCGCGGTCTGCGCGCAGATTATTGGTTAAATCCAGCCCGGTCTCCCCCGGCATCATGACATCGAGCACCATCAGGTCGAAATCCATGAACCGCAATTTGTCGCGCGCGTCGGCGGCGTTCTCGGCCGTGGTGACGCGAAAACCATTTTCCGTGAGGAAACGATTGAGCAGCGCGCGCAGACGGCTATCGTCATCGACGAGGAGGATATGCGCGCTCTCGATGTTCATGGCGGGGTGCCGGTATCAGGGGCCGGGGCGGGAGACCCGGGCGGCACGCTGGTGTTCCAGCCCGTCGATATAATCGCGCCCCTGTTGACGGGTGAGACCGCGCAGGACGCGGCGGAAGCCTTCCACCGCCGGGCCGCCAGCCTCCCGATAGGCGGTGAGCAGGCATTCGCGCTGGGCCTCGAATAACTGGCGTTCCAGCGCCATGCCTTTTTCAGTCAATGAGAGGAGGCGCTGGCGGCGGTCTTGCTGGCCGGGGATCTGGGCGACATAGCCTTCCCGGATGAGGGGGCCGAGCACGCGGGTGAGGCTTTGCTTGGTGATGCCGAGGATCGTGAGCAATTCGCCCACTTTCAGGCCGGGTTTGCGGGTGATCCAGTGCAACGTACGATGATGGGCGCGGCCATAACCGAGCCGGGCGAGCAAGGCATCGGCGGATTCCGTAAGGTCGCGCATGGCGAAGAACATCATGTCCTGGGCGATGCGAAGTTCCTCCTCGCGCAAAAACAAAAGGCCGCCGCCGGGAGACGGGCTGCGGTCTTGGCTGAGTGGGGGTTGAGTCATGGTGTTTTGCATGGCAGATTCAAAACCTTAAAAGATTATTATCGTTGTTGCTGTGGAACCTACCCCACCGCGATTCGCATTATGGCAGCAATGCTGCCTTATATGCAAGTGGTTTCTGGTGTTCCCGATGGGTTTCATTGAATTTATTTGGTTTTTGTGAGGTTTGGTTATGGCGCTTATCCCGTTTGACGATCGTGATGGGTTCATCTGGTGGGATGGGAAGATGATCCCGTGGCGGGACGCCACGCTGCATGTGCTCACACATGGGCTGCATTATGCGTCTGCCGTGTTCGAGGGTGAGCGGGCGTATAATGGTAATATTTTCAAGCTGGAAGCGCATACCGAACGGTTGATCACCTCCGGGCGGTTGCTGGGGTTTGAGATCCCGTTCACGGCCGCGCAGATCAATGCCGCGTGCAACGAGGTACTGGCGGCGAATGGGCTGATCGATGCCTATGTGCGGCCTTTGGCCTGGCGGGGCAGTGAGCAATTGGCGGTGTCTGCGCAAATGACCAAAATTCATCTCATGGTGGCGTGCTGGCCATGGCCGAATTTATTTGGCGCGGACCGCATGAAAGGTGTGCGGCTGGGGATGGCGGAATGGCGGCGACCCCACCCGCAGACCGCGCCGACGGCCTCCAAGGCGGCGGGGCTATATATGATCGGCACGTTATCGAAGCACGCGGCTGAGGCCGAGGGGTTTGACGATGCGCTGATGCTGACCTGGGACGGGTTTGTGGGTGAAGCGACGGGGGCGAATATCTTCCTGACCATCGACGGCAAACTGCATACGCCGACACCGGATTGCTTTTTGGATGGGATCACGCGGCGCACGGTGATCGGGCTGGCCAAGGCGCGCGGCATCGAGGTGGTGGAGCGGCACATTCCGCCCGCCGATTTAGAGATCGCGACCGAAGCGTTTCTGGCGGGGACGGCGGCGGAGGTGACGCCGGTGCGCCAGATCGGCACGCGGCAATACCAGCCAGGGCCGATCACTGAGGCATTATTGGGTGATTATGAGGCATTGGTGCGGATGACGCCCGCGGATGTGGCGAAGCGCGCCGCCTGAAACCAATGCGCTGACGCGCGGCCGCCCCACCAGCCCCGCAGTATTATACCAATCCGCGAAGACAGTGACACATCCAGGTAAGCAGCCGCTTTTTTGAAAAAAAGCGGCGCAAAAAACTTATGTTATGCCGGTGCCGGGCTTCTGGAACCCCAATGGCCCAGATTAATAATGTTTTTTTGCTTCTTTTTGTTCACAAAAAGAAGCACTTGCTGCCCGCCG
>JAQNCU010000296.1 GCA_029077775.1 Acidocella sp.
CAGACGCGCTTATGATGCTCCAAACCGCGAATCTGCTTGGTCGTTATCGCGGCTAACAACCCGCCCGGTTTCAAATCACAATCGATCGCGTATTTTGCCACCCGCTCACGGATGATGTTGCCACCCTCCAGCGCCATCGCGCCGATCTGCCGCCCGGCATCTTCGCCATATCGTTTCGTGATCACATCCAGATCACGGGAATACCCATTCACAATCTGCCCGCCATTCCGCCCGGACGCGCCAAACCCAACTCGTACGGCCTCCAGCACAATCACTGAAAATCCGCGCTCAACCAGTGTCAGCGCCGCCGAAATTCCTGAATACCCGCCGCCGATCACGCAAACATCGGCCCGCTCCATGCCAACCAATGCCGGGCGTGCATCCTGTTTATGCGCGCTGGCCGCGTAATACGATGGTGTGTGCCCGCTCACCCCCGCCCTGGCCCTAGCAGCGCCACACCAAACAGCGCGCCCAGTACTGTTATCGTGATCACCATCAGCCTGATACGATACGCCTCATCGCGCGCCTCACTTACCACCTCGGTGCGCATATTCTGTTCTGCCGCCGCCACCCTGGCCGCCATCGGCCCGGTACCCTTGGTGATCATCGCCGCTGTATCGGCATCCACATCCTCGGGCAAACGGGCAATCGCTGCCGCCTGCGCCGCGGAATCGGGGGCGTTCAGCACCGCATCCAAAGCTGCCTGCTGATGAAGCTCATCCACCACAGGTGCGGGGATCGAGAAACTCGCAAATGTGCCGATCAATCCCGGCAACAAAAAACAACACAACAAAAAGCCAATACGCGAATAGGAAATTTTTGCCATGCGGTGGAATTGGCCGGTTTGGCGGGATTGTCAATTCACCGGCATCGGCCGATGGGTCAGACTATGTCTCAAGACGGCTCTTCGCGGATATCCTGCCAAACCTCGGTAAACGGCTTGCCGCGAAACGTCGCCCAGAAAAAATTCATTGAATAGCGCAATCCAATGGTGAACACGCCCTCGCCAACCAGCCGCCGCCCTGAACTTTGGGCTGGCAGCCGGAAGGTGAACTTCACACCACCCACACGAGACAGTCGGCGCGCCATGTCAGTGTCCTCACCATAGAACGAGAAACGTTCGCTGGGGCTGCCGAGCTTCAACATCGCCTCCCGCTTGACGACAAAATTGCCCCCTTGCAGCATCGAGCCCACATCCAGAACGAACCGATTGAACAAATACACCGTATAGGCCAGCCGATAATAAGCCCCGACCACGAAGTTTACCCGTGCTGGCACGCCGTAATACACATAAGGACCAGACAGGCCGACCAGGGTCTCCGACCGCTCGAACTGCCGCATGACCTCGCTCAGCCAGCCCGGCGGGATTATTGTGTCGGCATCGATATTGGCGATCAAAGCGCCGGTTGTCGCCTCGAACCCGCGCCAGCGCGCCTGCACCAGCCCCTTACGCGGCTCATCCACCACGCGCACACCCTCGATGGCTTCCGCCACCTCCCGGGTCCGGTCCGTGCTGGCATTATTCACCACAATAATCTCAGCATCGCGCCCCAGAACCTGCCCGGCGCGCGTAATTTCGTCGCGTATCGCGGTCAGCGAGCGGGTCAGCAACGCCTGCTCGTTATAGGCCGGCACAACAAAACTAATTTTCATATGTATGCTCCAGACGACTCGGGCCTACGCGATAGCCAAACCGGGTAAGAGCAGACGAACCGCGCCAAAAGCGAATGATCGTTTCGTGACACTTCATCCGCCCCCTTGGGTTGACATCCCCCGCCACAAAGCGGCATACCCCGCCCTTGGACCCAACATTCACCTTGAGAGCCTCCCATGAAGATCCGTAACTCCCTGAAATCCGCGAAACTTCGCGACAAAAATTGCCGCGTGGTCCGCCGTCATGGTCGGGTCTACGTGATCAACAAAAAGAACCCCCGCATGAAGGCCCGCCAGGGCTGAACCTATCGGGGTACCGTTTGCGCCGTTTCAGGGCCGAACCGGCGCATGGTTTGGCCCTTTTCGTTGGGTCTCTGTCCGGCGCCACAATGGAATATTTTGCAACTCAGCCGCGCCCGGCGCATGATTACCGCCGGAGGATAAAAAATGCGCCAACCTGACCCAAAGCCTGACATTCTGGCCCGCGCCGATGCCATCATCGCCGGGCTGCTCAGCTTCCTGCCCGCCCGCGCGGTCATTGGTGAGACCATTTCTCTTAAACCCTATGAGACCGACGGCCTCACCGCCTATCGGCAGGCACCACTCGCCGTTGTCCTCCCCGAATCCGAGGCGGATGTCATCGCAATCATGAAATTCTGCCACGCTGAGGGCATCCGCGTGATCCCGCGCGGGGCTGGCACCTCGCTCTCCGGCGGCGCCCTGCCCATGGCCGATGCCATTGTCGTCGGCATGATGCGCATGAACCAGATCATCGAGGTCAATTACGCCGATCGCTATGCGGTGGTGCAGCCTGGCGTGACCAATATCGGCATCACCCAGGCGGTCTCGGACAACGGTTATTTCTACGCCCCAGACCCGTCCAGCCAGCTCGCCTGCATGATCGGCGGCAATGTCGCCATGAACTCCGGCGGCGCGCATTGCCTGAAATACGGCGTGACCGCGAATAATCTGCTCGGCCTGCGCCTGATCACCATCGAGGGTGAATTGCTGGAACTTGGCGGCAAACACGTGGATTCCGCGGGGTATGACTGGCTCGGGCTGATCACCGGCTCTGAGGGCCAGCTTGGCGTCGTGACTGAAATCACCGTTCGCATTCTGCGCGCGCCCGAGGGTGCCCGCGCCATGCTTGCCGGTTTTGCCGCCAACGAGGTCGCGGGGCGCTGTGTCGATGCCATCATTTCCTCTGGCATCATCCCCGTCGCGCTGGAGTTTATGGACCGCCCGGCCATCCATGCCTGCGAGGCCTTCGCCCATGCTGGCTACCCGCTAGATGCTGAGGCCATGCTGATTATCGAGGTCGAAGGGTCAGTGGACGAACAAACCGAGATGCTCCGCCGCATTCGGGAAATCTGCGAGGGGTTTTCACCCATCTCTATCCGCGTCTCTGAAACCGCCGAGGAATCCGCCGCCATCTGGAAGGGCCGCAAGGGTGCCTTCGGCGCCATCGGCCGTATCTCACCGGATTATTTATGCATGGACGGCACCATCCCCACTTCGCGCCTGCCCGAAGTTCTCCACCGCATGGGTGAAATGAGCACGGCCTATGGCCTTAAGGTCGCGAATATCTTCCATGCCGGAGACGGCAATTTGCACCCGCTGATCATGTTCGACGCCAACGACCCCGCCAGCTTCGCCAAAGCTGAGGCATTTGGCGCCGACATCCTGACCCTATGCGTCGAGGTTGGCGGCTGCCTGACCGGGGAGCATGGTGTGGGTATCGAAAAACGCGATCTGATGAGCGTGCAGTTCAGCAAACCGGAACTCGACCAGATGCGCCGTATCAAAACCGCCTTCGACCCGGCCTGGCTGCTCAACCCGTCCAAGGTGTTTCCATTGGAAACGAGCGCGGCGTAAAAGGATTTTTTCGCGTTGCGTCTTCCCACATCTGAAGCCGAAATCTCAGACCTGCTCCGCGCCGCCACCGGGCCCGTGCTGGTCCAGGGCAATGGCACCAAAACCGCCATGCTCCGCCCCGTCCAGGCATCTGATACGATCAGCACATCAGCGCTCACCGGCATCACGCTTTATGCGCCGAACGAACTCGTGATGAGCGCCAAAGCCGGAACACGCCTTTCTGAGATCGAGGCCACACTCGCCGCGAATGGCCAGCAGATGATCGCCGAGCCCAGCCATCTCTTTGGCCCGGATCAGACCATCGGCGGCATCGTCGGCGTCAACCTGTCTGGCCCGCGCCGAATCACCTCCGGGGCGATGCGCGACCACATGCTGGGCGTGCGCGCCGTCAACGGGGCTGGCGAGATTTTGAATTTCGGCGGTCGCGTGCTCAAAAACGTCACAGGGTTGGACATCGCCAAATTGCTGACCGGCAGCTTCGGCACGCTCGCGGTCATCACTGAGGTCACGTTCAAGGTCTTGCCCATCGCCGAGGCAACCGGAACCATCGTGCTGGAGGGGCTGGACGCAAAAGCCGCCGTAACCGCTCTTTCGGCGGGCCT
>JAQNCU010000297.1 GCA_029077775.1 Acidocella sp.
GGGGGATGAGCCCGGCGATGATCGGGGCGCAGGCATCAGGGTTGCCGCCGCAGCAATCAGCCACCAGGAACAGGGTCATGTCCGCCAAGCGGGCGAGGTCGGCGCGGTAGATGATGGCGCGGCTGTGGCGCTGGGACCGGATGAGGCCGCAGCGTGAGAGGATGGCGAGATGCGTGGATAAAGTGTTGCCGGGTACGGCGAGCGCGCGGGCGATGTCACCGGCGGCGATGCCGTCTGGTTCGTGACGGACGAGCAGACGGAAAACATTGAGACGGGTGGCCTGCGCCAAGGCGGCAAAAAGGGCGAGCATATCGGTATTTTCTATATTTCGAGTATTGTCGAAATATAGAAATATGTCCAGCGTGACGTGGCCCGGTTTGGTATGGTTCTTGCGGGCTTTTTCGGTACGATGGTTCGTGGCGTGCGTTGGATGGGGGGTGTGTCGTGGCGTTGAATGTGACCGAGGGCTATGCGCCGTTTGGCCCGTACCGGACATGGTACCGGGTGACAGGCGCGCTGGACGGGGCAAAGCCACCCTTGATCGTGGTTCACGGCGGGCCGGGCTGCACGCATGATTATGTGGACTCGCTGGTGGATCTGGCAGGCGATAATCGCGCGGTGATCCATTACGACCAGCTTGGCAACGGGAACTCCACCCGTCTGCCCGACAAGGGCGTGGCGTTCTGGACGGTTTCATTATTCCTCGATGAGTTGAACAACCTGATCGCGCATCTCGGGCTCAGCCATTATGATTATTTCGGGCAATCCTGGGGTGGGATGCTGGGGGCGGAGTTTGCCGTTACGCGCCCCGCCGGGCTGCGGCGCATGGTGATCGCCAACAGCCCCGCCGATATGGTGACCTGGGTGGCCGAGGCGAACCGGCTGCGCGCGGCCTTGCCCGCCGAGGTGCAGGAGACGCTGACCCGGCATGAGGCGGCGGGGACGACCAGCAGCCCTGAATACGAGCAGGCGGTGGCACAATTCTACGCACGGCATGTGTGCCGGGTGCAGCCAATGCCGCCCGAAGTGCAGCGCACCTTCGATATTCTGGCAGGCGATATGACCGTGTACATGACCATGAACGGCCCCAGCGAATTCCACGTGATCGGCAGTTTGAAGCATTGGAGCGTGGTGGACAGGCTGGGGTTGATCGATGTGCCCGTGCTGTTGGTCTCAGGCCGGTATGACGAGGCGACGACCGCCTGTGTGGCGCCGTATCTGGCCGGGATCAGGGATGTGCGCTGGCATGTGTTCGGGCACTCAAGCCACATGCCGCATGTTGAGGAGCGGGCGGCGTGCATGGCGGTGCTGGCCGGGTTTTTAGACCATGACACGATATAACAGAGGTTTTTGCATGACAGGCAGACGGGGATTGGCGGCATTGGCTGGCGTGGTGGGCGTGCTGGCCGCCATGGTGGCTTGTGGGGTGGCGCGGGCGCAGACGGATGCCAATTTCGCCGCCCATTCCGGCGGTGTGTTGCGGCTGGTCTCCGCCTCAGCCGGCGGAACGATCGACCCGCAGGTGAATTACACCAATGAATATTGGCAGCTTTTTGTGAATGTTTATGACGGGCTGGTGACGTTCAACAAAGCCGCGGGCAAGGCCAGCAACGAGGTTGTGCCTGATCTGGCCATGGCGATTCCCACGCCGCAGGATGGCGGCAAGACCTATGTTTTTACGCTGCGCAAAGGGATCAAATTCTCCAACGGCGCGACGGTGACGCCCGCCGATGTGGTGGCGAGTTTCCAGCGTCTGTTCAAGGTGAACAACCCCAATGCCGGGTCGTGGTACGCCAATATCGTTGGTGCCGATAAATGCCTCGCGGTGCCCGCCACCTGCACCCTGGCGGGCGGCGTGATCGGCGATGCGCAGGCGGGGACCGTGACGTTCCATTTGGTGAAGCCCAACCCGGAATTTTTATATCAGCTCGCCGTGCCGTTTGCCGCGATACTACCCGCCGGGACGCCGCCCCATGATATGGGCACCGTGCCCGTGCCGGGAACCGGGTCTTACATGATCACATCCTATGACCCGCAGACGAAACTGGTGGCCAAACGCAACCCGTATTTTAAAGTATGGAGCCTGGCGGCGCAGCCGAAAGGGTATGTCGATGAGATCGATTACAGCTTCGATGTCACCGATGAGAACGGCATCACCGCGGTCGAGAACGGGCATTATGATTGGGAGTTCGACCCCGCCCCGGCGGACAGGCTGGCCGAGATCAGCACGAGGTTCCCGCGCCAGGTGCATATCGACCCGCTGCTCGCGGTTTATTACGCGCCGATGAATGTGAATATTCCGCCGTTCAACAATATCGATGCCAGGCTGGCCGTAAATTACGCGCTGGACCGCAAGGCCGCGGTGAATATTTTCGGCGGCAAAAACCTCGCCGTGCCGAATTGCCAGATTTTGCCGCCTGGGTTCCCGGGGTATGAGCCGTATTGCCCCTATACGCTGAACCCCGGCACCACATGGTCCGCGCCCGATATGCAAAAGGCGATGGCGCTGATGGCGAAATCAGGCGAGGCTGGGCGACAAGTGACGGTGATTGCCGATGACCAGGGCGTTGACCCGGCGCTGGGCACGTATCTGGCGAGCCTGTTGAACAAGCTTGGCTTTAAGGCGAGCGTGCATGTGCTGTCGGCCAATATTCAGTTCAATTATATCCAGAACACCAACAACAAGGTGCAGATCAGCATCACGCAATGGTACCAGGATTATCCGGCGGCCTCGGATTTTTTGAATGTGCTGTTGAGCTGTGGGGCGATCCATCCGGGCTCGGATAATTCCATCAACATCGCCGGGTATTGCAACAAGGGCTACGACGCCAAAGTGGCGGCGGCGATGCAGACCGCGATTACCGACCCCGCGGCGGCGAATGCGCAATGGGCTGCGGTGGACAAGGATGCGACCAATGCGGCGGTGTGGGCGACGATGTTCACGCCACGGCAGCTTGATTTCGTCTCAAAACGGGTGGGAAATTTTACCTTCAGCGATCAGTTCCATCTGCTGTTTGACAAGGTCTGGGTGCATTAGCCTTGGGTGCTAACGGGCCGTGGGCGGTGGGGTTTGCGAAGCTGCTGCGTGACCGGGCGGCGATGGTGGCGTTGGTGGTGCTGGTGCTGATGGTGGCGGCCTGCGTGGCAGCGCCGCTTTATGCGCGCGATATCGCGAAGACTGATCCGTTTGCCTCGAACCTCGACGGGTCGATCATGCTGGGTGGGCAGGCGACCGATATCATGCAATCCAGCGCGACCGGGTTTGGCGTGACGCCGATCGGCCCGACATGGCGGGCGCAATATGCGCTGGGGGCCGATGACCAGGGGCGCGATGTGGCGGCGCGGTTGCTTTATGGCGGGCGCAATTCATTGTTGATCGCGAGCGGCGCCACGCTGATTTGTCTGGCGCTGGCGGCGCTGACCGGGATTGTCGCGGGGTTCATGGGCGGGGTGGTGGATAGCGTGATCGCCCGCGCGCTGGATGTGTTATGGGCGTTTCCGGTGTATTTGCTGGCGATCTCGCTCTCCGCCGTGCTGATCAGCCATGGTTTGCAGATCGGCCCGGTGACGATAAACGCCAATTCACTGCTCATCCCCATCACCATCATCGGGGTGGTGTATGTGCCCTATGTGGCGCGGCCGATCCGGGGGCAGGTTTTGAGTCTCGCGCGGAGCGATTTTGTGCTCGCGGCACGGTGCCTGGGCGTGCCGCAGTGGCGGATTTTGTGGCGTGATGTTCTGCCGAACGTCACGACCACGCTGATCGTGTTCGCGCCGTTGATGATGGCGTTGAACATGTTAACCGAGGCGGCGCTGTCATTCCTCTCGATCGGCGTGCAACCGCCGGCGGCGTCCTGGGGGACGATCATTCTCGATGGCGAGGGGTTGCTCTATACCCGCCCGGCGGTGGCCATCGCGCCTGGAATTGCCATTATGATCACGGTGGTGGCGCTGAATTTTTTAGGTGACGGGGTGCGCGAGGCGTTCGATCCGCGCGCGAAACTACGCCAGACGGGGTCATAGACCATGGTGCTGGCCTTGGCGCGCCGGTTGGGCGAGATGCTGTTCGTGCTGGCGGCCATCTCGGTCATGGTGTTCATGATTTTTTTCGCAACGCCGGGGGC
>JAQNCU010000298.1 GCA_029077775.1 Acidocella sp.
CGCTGCCTGAGGTCCCCGTGCTTCCCGTCATCGCCCTCACGCTCGGAGACCCGGCCGGTACCGGCCCCGAACTCCTGACCAAGGCGCTCGCGCAACCGGAGGTTCGCGCGCTCGGACGTTTGCTCGTTGTCGGCGACGCCGCCACGCTCGACCGCGCGCAACACGTTACAGGCACCGCGCTCGTCCTTCATCCGGTTTCCCGCTTCGAAGACGCACGCTTCGAGGACAGTGCGATCGACGTGCTCGATCTCGCCAACGTCGACGCCGCCCGCTTCCAGCCCGGTCGCGTCGACCCCATGTGCGGCCAGGCCGCCTATGAGGCCATCCGCGTCGCCACCGCCCGCAATTTCGCCCTGGCCGTCCAATGGCACCCGGAATGGGAATGCGCCCAAGCCCCAGACCGCCTCGCCCTCTTCGCCGCCTTCGGCGCCGCCTGCCGGGATTACCGCGCCGCCACCCCTCTCGGAATCACCCGGGTCCCACCCCATATCCTCGCCGAACAACACGGAGCATAATCATGGACATCCAAACCATCGACAGCCAATACAGCCAGCTGCAATCCCAGGCCCAACAAACCATCGGCGAACTCAAAGATCTCGCCCAAAAACTCCAAACCGCCGCCGCCGCCGGCAACCCCGACGCCCGCGAATGGCTCCTCGACCTCAAAAGCATCGCACTCGCCATCCAGGCCGAACAAAACCAGGTCTCAAACCTGCTCCAATCCATCCACAACTTCGCCGATGCCCAACAACAACAAGCCAACCGCCTGCCCCAAGCCTACCCTCCCGCCTACCCCCAACCCAGGCCCCAACAAATGCCCCCCAAAACTACGGCGGCGGCTACCCCCAACAAGGCGGCGGCTTCCTCAACCAACTCCTGGGCTCCGGCTTCGGCCGCGCCATCGTAACCGGTGCCGGCTTCGGCATCGGCGACGACCTCATCAACAAAATATTTTAGGTAAAAGCGGCGCTTTTTAAAAAAAGCGCGCAAAAATTTCGGTAACCCCGGGCCAGGGGCGCAACCCCCGCCAACGCCCCCGGCTCAGAGTCAAAAAACCACGCCTTCCGTTCTCATACCAATCGCCGTAAAGGATGACACTTGGCATAACACTCTTTGCTGACGCGCGGCTGCCCCACCAGCCCCGCAGTATTATGCCAATCCGCGAAGACAGTGACACATCCAGGTAAGCAGCCGCTTTTTTTCAAAAAAGCGGCGCAAAAAACTTTTGTTATGCCGGTGCCGGGCTTCTGGAACCCCAATGGCCCAGATTAATAATGTTTTTTTGCTTCTTTTTGTTCACAAAAAGAAGCGCTTGCTGCCCGCAAAGAGTCATTCTTTAGGCCAGCTGGTATCAAGCATAATCCCCCGCCGCCGTCTCATCTCCCGCTACATCCGGCGCCACCGCGTTCAACACCACGCTCAGCCCCGCCGCCACGGCGGCGTTCAACAACACCGTCGCCAGCGCGATATAGCTCGGCAGCGTATAGCCCAGCATATGGAACGGATAGACCGCACCCGCGAAATGGTTCAGCGCCACCAGCCATGTCGCGCAGCCAATCCCCACCGCCCAGCCCACCAGCAACGCCCAGCCATTGAAAAACCGCGTGTACACCGAGAACGCAATCGCCGGAAATGTCTGGATGATCCACATCCCGCCCAGAAGCTGCAATTGCACGGCGTAGGTATTGGGGATCACCAGAATAAACGCCACCGCCCCCACCACCATGAAAATTGCGAAGCATTTGGCAATCAACGCCTCACGCCCCGGCACGGCGGCGGCGATGAACTGCGCGCAGATATCGCGGGTGAAAATATTCGCCGCGGCAATCGCCATAATCGCCGCGGGCACCAGCGCGCCAATGGCAATCGCGCCAAACGCCACGCCCGCGAACCATCCGGGAAAGCTGTGCAAAATCAACGCGGGCACCGCAAAACTCGGTCCATAATGCGCGAACCCTGCCTTAAATTCCGGCATGGTTTTTACCCCCGCCGCCAAGGCCATAAAGCCCATCAGCGCCAGCAGCCCCAGCATCACTGAATACGCGGGCAACAGCGCCGCATTGCGCCTGATCACGCGCGGGCTTGAGGCACTCAAAATCCCGGTCATCGAATGTGGATACAAAAACAGCGCCATGGCCGAGCCCAACGCCAACGTCGCATACCCGCTATACGCCCCGCCACTGCCCGCCTCGGGCACCGCCAACAGCAATTTCACAGGCGGTATCTTCCCGAACATCGCGGCAAACCCACCCAGTTGCGCGGGGATCACAATCACCGCCACAATCACCGTCAAATAAATCAGCAAATCTTTCACAATTGAAATCATCGCAGGCGCGCGCAGCCCCGATGTAAACGTAAACGCGCCCAGCACGGCAAACGCGATCACCAACGGCAAATGCCCGGGCAGGCCCAGCGCGCCGATCACCGTCTGCATACCGATCAATTGCAGCGCGATATACGGCATGGTCGCAACAATCCCCGTCACCCCCACGGCCAGCGCCAGCCATCTGTTGCCATACCGCCCGCGCAAAAACTCCGGCCCGGTGATATACCCATGCTTGCGCGCCACGCGCCAAAGCCTCGGAAACACCAGATACAAAATCGGGTAGATCACCACCGTATACGGCACCGCGAAAAACCCGATCGCCCCGGCCCCGAACATCAGCGCCGGAATCGCAATGAACGTATAGGCCGTGTACAAATCACCACCCAGCAGAAACCACGAAACCCAGGTGCCAAAGCGCCGCCCGCCCAGCCCCCATTCCTCGATGCTGTTCATGTCGCCCGCCTTCCACCGCCCGGCGATGAACCCCAACACAATCACAAACCCCAGCAGGGCCAAAAACATGATCGTCGCGGCGGGGTAGCTCATGCCTCATCTCCCCGGCCGCGCTCTTCCACCAGATACACAATAAAAATCAGCAACGCCCCCGCAGGCACCGCGACGATCTGATACCAATAGAAAAGCGGAAACCCGAACAGCACGGGGCTCACCCGGTTGAAAAACGGCACGCACAGCGCCATCGCCAGCACCGGCAACAACAATAATTTTATCATGTCCCCTCCCCATTACCCTTGGTTATATCACAACCGGCGCAAACCCCGCCACATCCGGCGGCCCCGCCGCAAAGCGCCATACCGGCCTGCCCCCGCGCGGCAGCTTGAGCGTCGCCGCGCACACCGTGCCAAACCCATCGCGTTCGGGAATGTTCAGCGCACTTTCCCGGTCCCCGCTTTTATCTCCCAGCAACGCCTCCCATTGGTCGAAGCCCGCATCCGCGAATTTTGGCAAATGCCGGGCAATCCGTGGCTGCGAGGCATCATTCGGCGCCCCTGATGTCAGCATCGTCACGCCCGGCGCCAGGGCTGTCACCGCCACCGCATCACCCCCCGACCCCACCAGCAAAAACGCCCCAAACGCATCCGCCACCACGAGGTTAAACGGCCGGTACACCCCCGCCTCCAGCCCCGCCAACGCCGCCGCCGCCGCTGCCGCGCTCGCATATCCGGCCGCCATCACCGGCAGCTCCCCCCGGCTGCGCTTGCCCGCCGCCGGTCCCAGGCTGCCCTCCCGGTTCAGCACGGCGGCCATCACGCCCGCCTCGTTCACCACCATCCAGCTGCCCTGGCCCAGCCTGTCGCGCCCGCCCGTCACCCCCGGCCAATATGTCGCTGGCCTATCCCAGCCACGGTCCACCATCTCATCGCGGTTCGCCGCCACCCACACGCCCTCTTCGCCCACCCGCAAAATAATCGAGCACATCGCCGCTCAGGCCCCGAACACCCGCGCGAAAATCACATCCACCTGCGCCAGATGCATCTCGGCTCCCATCGCCGCATCAATCGCGGCTTCGCTCACCCGCCCGGCCACCATCGGGTCGCTGAGCAAATGCGCCCTGAAATCCGCTCCAGCCCCGCCCAGCCCCGCCCAGCCCGCCCACCCCGGCCCCCGGCCACCACGAACGAGGCCGGGGTCCGAAGACCCCGGCCTCGTAGTTCCTACCCCGTTGGCGGCCGGTTGGGCCGTCCGGCAGGTCGGCTCAGGCTTCGCCGGCGGCGAACTCCTCAACCAGTCGATGGGCCTCGTCGTCGTGGTATTGGACCGGCGGCGACTTCATGAAGT
>JAQNCU010000299.1 GCA_029077775.1 Acidocella sp.
CGTCATCTGAAAAGCTGTTCGCCGGAACGTGCGGGAAGCCAGTCGACGATTACCCTCTTGCGCACCATTGAAACGCGTCCCGATGAGAAATGGTCCGATCTTTTTCGTAGCGTCGATCCAGCGGAGAAAGCTATGGGCGGCCGGCTTGAAATCAGATTTACCGATGGATCGAGCCTGATCGATGAGATTGAGGTTGCCCATGCTCATCTGCGTGGCAGCCGCCCATTTACCCGGCAGGATTATATTCGCAAATTTCAGAACCTCACTGCCGATTTTATCATGCCGAAGGAATCCAAAAGATTTATCCAGGCGGTTCAGGAGTTGCCCCGTCTCACTTTTGGTGAAATCGATCAACTCAACATCCTTGTGCGGCAGGATCATCTCAACGTCGGGGAACGAGGGATTTTTGCGGAGCCTGAGTAACCGGCGAAACAAGCTGCCTCGTCGAAAATGCGATCCACATTCAAACCCCGGACGCCGGGTTGTTGCGGAACTACTGCGCGATCGCGAATGCTGACGTTGCGCGCCGAGCCTGGGATGTCGGCTTTGCGGCTCATGACGGCCACGCAAACTACGTGGGCGGCGCCTTGGGAGCGGGCATTCAGTTAAGACATGCCACTGGCGGCTTGTGGTGGAAAGCGGCTGTAGCGGCGCAGCTGGTGGATATCTGTTCCACTATCGGGAGCGGAGATGAACTAGCTGGCTAGCTTCACACCTTTCAGCGAAGTCTGGCCTGGAGCGAACTATCCGCACCACGGAAGGCAGAAGGGACGGGGCAGCGAGCCCGGCTTACCGCGCGGCAGTCGGGATCTGCTCGACCTCCGCGTCCCACATTTCGCGTGCAGGCTGGCGCTGTCAGCGCCGCCCGGCTCCAGTCCAGGGACTCGGCGTCCTGGAAGCGCTCCAGCTACACCCGGCTGTAGCCGGGCCTAGACCCCAGCCGCGTGCCACTCGCCTAACCGGTGCCAGCGGGTCCTATGCCGCAACATCCCAACTCGGTCGGCACCATGCGCATGCAGATTTTTTTCGATGCGGCGCGAAGATGTTACTCCTGCCGCAGGTGATCACGACAGAAAGCCAGCTTGGCGGTAATCGCTGGATTGCCAGCACACCTGTTAATCGGCAAAATCGTGCGGATGGCAGCCTCACATAAATGGCGATTCAAATCTAAATTCCGTACTAACGCCTTTGGGTGGAACAGCTCACGTCTTGCCATCGACAGGCTCAAAGCGGCCGATGCTGAAATCAGGTCAGTGGCAAAGTCCAATCCCCTCCTGGCAGGCGAAGGCGTGGTGTCCCTAGCGGAGCGGATTTGGCCATCCCTCCAGGGGATCGACAGCTCATCCGGTGCGCTGGGCTCGGCGGTGTTTCGGACCCTCGACGATCTGATTCCAATTGTAATTGCCGCCCCCGCATCACCTGAAACCAGGAGTAAATGGATGGCACGCTTATTCGACGCCATTCAGGAAGAAGGCGTTGATTATCTATCACCAATCGAGGAGCGATGGGGCGAGATCGCTCAATATCCCGAGTTGATGGACGGATATGTCAACTTACTGATCGCGACAATTCGTCGTGCGTGGTCAGATCATGAAACCTTCTCCCATGTTGCCGGCACGTCTATCTGCCTGTCCAGCTTGCTGGAACTCGGTCGCTATGACGATCTTCAGGAACTGCTCGGCATCCAACGTAACAAATTCTGGCCGCATCATCGATACGGAGCGCAAGCGTTGCTTCGCCAAGGTCTTTGGGAGGGTGCGATTGCTTTTGCCGAAGCTGCACGAAGCCAAACCAACCCGGGCTTCTACGAAACGGCGATCGATCGATTTTGCGAAGCAGTTCTAATCAAACATAATCGTGCTGACGAAGCATATCGGCTGTATGGCTTGCGCGCTGCTAAGGGCAGCACCAACCTCGCGGTCTATCGAGCGCTTGTCGGTCAGTATCCCAACCGTGACAGGCGCCAGATGCTGCTGGACCTCATAAATTCACGCGGCGACAAGGGAAAATGGTTTGCTGCGGCAAAGGATGCAGGATTTCTGGATATCGCCATTGAGTGCGCAGCGTCATACGGCGCTGAGCCATCGACACTCACGCGCGCGGCACGGGACTTCCTAAACAAAGAGCCTAATTTTGCAGCAACGGTAGCACTGCTTTCTCTCTCCAGTTTGCTCTCAGGCGGCGGATATGACCCAGCGCCGAATGATGCGATTGACACGCTTCAACATCTTTTCGCTGCTGCGCTTAAAATTGGAACTCTTGATTGGGCAAGAGACGAACTGGGTAATTTGGCCGTGCAGCGATGCGCTCCTGACCGCGAGCCGTTTCAGAAAATCATACAATCCGCGCTGACTGACTGGCGGCAGCGTGCGGCTACACCTAAACGAATGAATTGACGGGCGACAAGACGGCCAACTCTTTTCTGGCATGTTTTGTCGCCGAATGCGTAGTTTTTCGGCTGATGCAGGCTAAGTATGCAAAAAAATTGCACAGAGTTGGCACCGCTAAACCAAATTGGCTGGTCTCGCCGTCCAGTTTCCTACGCAAATAACGCGCACCGAGTTATCTATCCCGTCAAGATAACGAACTTTGCCAGCGCCATGAAATTTATGCGGCGACGGCGATCAATGCCCGGAGATATAAGCCCCATGAGTCTGATCAAGACCGAAGCTGCGCGTGACCAAACAACGCGGCGTCCCGTACTGCACGAATTGCCAGCAACACCCAAGACAGTGCACTGGGGTTATTTTGACGCGTCTCTGGCACCAGTGCTGACTGTTTCCAGTGGCGACGTCATCCGCGCCGAGGCGGTAACCCATCACGCCGGCGACGCACCTGAATTGATGATGGACGACCAAATCCGTGAAATCTTTAAGGCAATTCCGGAAAAGGACCGCAATCCCGGCGTACATCTAATGACCGGACCGATCTTCGTAGAAGGGGCGCGTGCGGGCGACGTGCTCGAAGTCCGGTATCTGCAAATGACGCCGCGACTGAGCTACGGTTCAAATCTTGCGGCGCATTGGGGCCACCTCTATCGTGAGTTCGGTGAGAAGGAGCGCGTGACCATCTACCGGATGGACGAGGCAAGCCAGACGGCCGAAGCGGTCTTCGCCTATGATTTTCACGGCAAATACGAAATTCCAGGCGCGGTAACCGAAGCTCGCGACTGTTGTCGCGAACCGGCGCTGCGCGGCATCCGCATACCGGTGCGTCCGCATCTTGGCACCGCCGGCGTCGCACCTGATAAGGTAGGCCGTGTCAGTACCATCCCGCCTGGCCGCCATGGCGGAAACATCGATAACTGGCGGATCGGCGCCGGCGCCACAATGTTCTATCCTATCCAAGTGGATGGTGCGCTTTTCTCGATTGGCGATCCACACATCTCGCAGGGCGACGGCGAGATCAGCGGCACGGCGATTGAGGCCTCGCTCGACGTCATGTTCCAGGTTTTTGTGCGCCGCGATTTTAGCTTTCCGTCACCGTTGCTGCGCACCGCAGATGTCTGGATGACTCATGGGTTCGACGAGGATCTAAATCAGGCTATGCGCAATGCCAGTCTTGAGATGCTACGCCTGCTGACCGAGCATTATAATCTTAGCCGCGATGACGCCTATTCGTTGATGAGCGTCGCCGCGGATTTCGGCGTGACGCAGGTGGTCGACGGTCGCCAGGGCGTGCATGCCAGAATATGTCAGGCGGTTTTTCCGCCGGAATAATATCCCCTCGTTGGCACGCTCTTTGCGTGCAAGCCTGAGGAGACTAGGCCAATGGGTGTCGAAAGGTTCAACGCGGATCCGTTCCCGCTCGATCGTCGCGCTGAAGCTTGGAATATCGCGCTCGAAGCTCTGGGACTTGAAACGGTCGGTGATGTTTTGCCGTCCGGCGGGCGCCTCCTACGCTTCCAAGCGCCGCAGGCAACCGAATTTCTTCTTTTTATCGCCGGACCATTGGCGCTTGTTCGTCTTGCTACAGCTACGGACCACGCTTGGCTGGGTCTTCCGCTCGACGGCGCCATGCGCCTTTCTGATAATATTACGGTGCGAGAGCGGGAACTCGTCTTCTGGCCGGCCGGAATCGGCGGGCTGTTTGAAGTACCACG
>JAQNCU010000300.1 GCA_029077775.1 Acidocella sp.
AGGAAGTATGAGAAAGGAAGCAGAATTAGAGAAGTGCGCGCAGATACGTTGCTACGCAACGTACGCGGCAAGACCTCTGCCGTGGTCCTGCACCCCAGGCTGTCGGTTCGCTTTGCGGGGCTTTGCCCCCCGACACCCCCCAGCCGGGGCGCATTCGCTCCGGCACCCCGACCAGACCGGGGGCACGACCCCCGCCTGGACCAGCCCCGATTTGTTTTAGGGAGGGGGCGGTGGCGATTTTTCATATGCGGGCGCAGGTTATCAGCCGGGCTGCGGGGCGTTCGGCCATTGCGGCGGCGGCGTACCGCGCTGGCGAACGGTTGCGTGATGAGCGCACGGGGCAGATGCACGACTACAGCCGCAAGGCGTATGTGGAATATCGTGAGATCATGGCCCCGGAAACGGCCCCGGCCTGGATGCAGGATCGCGCGGCGTTGTGGTCCGGGGTTGAGGCGGCGGAGAAGCGCAAGGATGCCCAGCTTGCGCGTGAGGTGCATTTTGCCCTGCCGCGCGAGTTGGACCGCATGGAGCGCGTCGAGCTGATCCGTGATTTTTGCCAGCGTGAATTCGTGGCGCGCGGGATGATCGCGGATGTTGCCATTCACAATCCAAGCGGGCGGGACGGGGGCGAGCAGCCGCACGCGCATGTCATGCTGACCACGCGGGTTCTGACTGGCGAGGGGTTTGGCGCGAAGGACCGGGATTGGAATGATAAGGCGCTGTACGAGGGTTGGCGCGCTGGCTGGGCGGAACACGCGAACCGCGCGCTGGAGCGCGTGGGTTCGCGGGAGCGGATCGACCATCGGAGTTTTGCCGCGCGCGGGATCGACCGCGAGCCGGAACCGAAGCTGGGGCCGAAGGCGGCGCGGCTGGAACGCGCGGAGATGCGCGCCGCCGCGAATGAAAATCGCCCCGTTGCCCCCGTCACCGAGCGCGGGGCGGAATGGGAGGGTGTGCGGGCGCGCAACCGGGTTCGAGATCAAGTGCGGGGCCAGCTTGAGCTTGGGTTGCGCGAGTTGCGGGAGGTTGCCGAGCGGGTTTTTGGGCAGGCGCGCGAGCAGCTTGAGGCGGCCTGGCAGCGGATGGAGCGGGCCGTGGCCATCGTACGGGAGCGGTTTGCCGGTGGGCGGGTTGATGACGCCGCTGATAACGGTGTGCGCACGGATGGTGTGCCGGTGCCCGAGCGGACGCCGGCTGAGCCGTTCCGCGCCGAGCCGCCCAGCCGGGATAAATTGCTGGGGCGGGGAGGACAGGCACGGGAAGACGCAGACCGAGAGAAGGCGGTGGGTGGCGGACACGGGCGCGATAGCGGGCAGCCCGGTAAACCCGTCCCGGTCGAGCGGGATGCACTTCTGGGTAAAACGACCCTCCCGACGCCGACGCGGCTCATTCCAACCCCGGCCGATCTGCTTGGCCGGGGGCCATTGCAGAACACCCCGCAGTTGCCCGGCCGCGATAAAGGCGGGGGTAGGGAGCGTTAGGTGGCTATCGATGCAGATTTCTCTAGTCAAATCGGCCTTGGCGTCCGCGATCAGATCGTTTCGGAAGATTGCCCAGCAAGGGATTATGACCACAAGCACACCGGAATAATCGCTAAAATTGGCCCATATCTTGTGGATGATTTTGCCTACGCGATTAAATTTCTTGCTGATGGTGGTAGTTCAGAAACAATCAAACGCGACGTAAACCCCAGACATGTTCTTGCGCAGGCTTGGAATTTAAATCGTTTAGAAGACGCTACCAAACGCGCCAGGGAAAATATCTTTGATGGTCCCGTTAGAGTTGTCGGATTTCAGTTCCCAGGGTTACCAGACCTGTATCTGGTAAATGACGGGATGCATCGAACCGTTGCCGCAAGGTTGGCAGGACGACCATTAATCTCAGCCACGATTCTGGGTCATTGGTTTTGCAATCCGGCTTGTGCCGCGATCCGTGGGCGCTTCCTTTATGTCAGTGATGGTTACGGTGGGTTTCGACGCCGCCAAATAGACAAAGAGGTCATGGATATTCTTCGCGGGCTTGGGGTGGTCGATCATACCCCAACTATTTGGAAATCTCTCCAAAGTGGGCTGAACTCGGTGCAAAATTGGTATCGTAAGGTTGCGGATTATAGCGCCCCTTAGTTCATCACACGACTTCGAATAGATTGTGCGGCCTCATGGACACAAAACGACAGTGATTTATGATTGACGTAAATAGTAAATAAAGGCTACATTGTGAATCATGATCCTGAGTTACCGAGACAAGCGCACCGAGGTTTTTGCTGGCGGTGCGTTTGTCCGGGAGTTTCAGGGGTTCGACCGCCAGGCTTACAAACGGCTCGAAATTCTGGAAGCAGCGATCAGCCTGGATGATTTACAGGGCCTGCCGAGCAACCGCCTGGAAGCGTTGCATGGCGACCGGGAGGGGCAATTCAGCATCCGCATCAACATGCAGTGGCGGCTTTGCTTTGAATGGCGCGGCGGGACCTCTGGCCCGGCGAACGTCGAAATCGTGGATTATCATTGAGAGGAGTTTTCGTTATGGCCCGCCCATCAATTCACCCCGGCGAAATTCTCGCCGATGAGCTTGAGGCTTTGGGTATTACCCCCACCGAGCTATCCCGCCAGATCAAGGTGCCGACCAACCGGCTTACCCAGATCATCCATGGCCAGCGTGGCATCACCGGCGACACCGCACTTCGGCTTGGCCATTGGTTCGGTATGAGCGCGCAGTTCTGGCTGAACCTGCAAGGTGCTTACGACATAAGGGTTGCCGAGGCGCGCGCAGGCGATGAGATTGCACATCTTCCGGTTCGGCAGGGGGCGGAGCGCCCGGCTCACGCGGCAATTCGTTAATTTAGGCTAAGGAACAAAACGCGCGTGGCAGCCGAGACCATATTCCAGGGAAGCCTGTTTTCGACAGATTTCCTGCAAGAGACCATCACGCGCGGGGCCGACTGGCGGCGTATCAGCGATTCGGACGTGGCAGCCTTAGCCGCCAATCTGCGGAACGTTTTTACCGCCTTCCCAGTGGCGCAGACCCCCAACGAGAGCCAAACCGAAGATGATTTGATCTGGCCGGTTCTGGCTGAGCTGGGCTGGACAGCCAGCCTGCGGCAACAGAATTTGGCCGCCAAGGGCCGTGACGACGTGCCAGACGGGCTGCTGTTTCAGGATTTGGCGATCAAGACTCAGGCCAACAGCTTCCCCGAAGAATTCAAGCGCTACGGCGTGGGTCTCGCCATTGTCGAGTCCAAGCGTTGGCAGCGCCCGTTGGATCGCCAATCAGGCAGGCGCGGAGAGGAAACCGCACCGTCCACCCAGATGTTGCGCTATCTACGCCGGGTTGAAGACCTTACCACGGGTAAATTGCGTTGGGGTATTCTCACCAACGGCGCGCGCTGGCGGCTGTACTATCAGGGTGCCCGTTCGGTCTCTGAGCAGTTCTTCGAGCTGGACCTAACCGCCGTGCTGGCCATCCCCGGCCACGAGGGCGGCTTGTTCGCGCTGCCCGCGGCGGAACGCCTGCACTGGCTGCGGGTTTTTCTGCTGGTGTTTGGCCGGGAAGCCTTTTTGCCCAGCCCAAGCGATGCCCGCACCTTCCATCAACGCGCGATGGACGAGGGCAAGTTCTATGAAGAACGCGTCGCCGGCAACCTTTCAAACCTCGTCTTCGGCACCGTGTTTCCAGCACTTGCCCAGGCCATTGCCGCCGCCGCTCCCGATGCCAGCTTGCAGGAGGTACGGGAGGCAGCGCTTATTCTCCTCTACCGGCTTTTGTTCATCCTCTATGCCGAGGATCGCGACCTTCTGCCTGTCCGCGAGGCCCGATACGGGGAATATGGCCTGCGCGAGAAGGTGCGGGCTGATATAGGCCGCAGGAAGGACCGCAATGACACATTCTCCGACACGGCCGCCCGGTACTGGTCTGTGGTCGAAGACCTTTGCCGCGCCATCGATGTAGGTGACAAATCCATCGGCCTGCCGCCCTATAATGGCGGGTTGTTTGATGCAAAAAAAACCCCGCTCCTGGCCAAAATCCGCTTAGGCGATGCTGTCATGGCGGTGGTGATTGATGCACTCTCCTTCGAGCACACGCCCGAGGG